>NZ_NYWI01000072.1:0-134123 GCF_002684955.1 Tistrella sp.
GCCACTCGCTACGACAAGCGACCGGAGAACTATCTCGCCGCCGTCAAGCTCGTGGCCGCGAGGATCTGGTGCCTGAGCTTATGAGTCTACGCCCTAGGTTTGAAAGCTGCGCCGGCCCCCGTGGTACCGCTCTGCGGCTCAAAGCTCTCCGAATAGCTGAGATAAGGGGTCAGCCCCATATCGAAGGCGTAGCCAAGGCCGATGCGGCTGGTGAAAGCCTCATCATCCTGCGACGTCTCGCCCGGTGTCAGGCGGTTCTTCACCCGGCTGTCTGCCCGATCATACCGGCCACCGAGATTGACGATCCAGCCGCCCATCCGGATCTGGTCCTGCGCATAGAGGCCCCACTGGTTGCGTCGCGTCTCAAGATTCTGATAGATCGGCGGCTCGCCCGCGAAGGTGGCATTGCCACCCTGGGGCAGCGTGATCGAACTCACCTGGGCAAAGCGCCGGATCGTGTCGCTGTCGTGGCGGCGGTATTCGAAACCGGCGAGCAGGGTGTGATCCAGCGGCCCCGTGGTGCCGTCGATCTGCACCTGGTTGTCGACCACATACACGTCCGACGACTCGCGCGCCGCGAAGGCGTTGCGATCCAGCGTCACGCCATCCGCCTGAAGCGCACGGATGTAGACGGTCGCGAAGTCCAGCCGGTTGGCGATGTAGCGGGCGTTCTGGCGAAAGGTGATCGCATCGTCGAAACGGTGCTCGAACTGGTAGCCCAGGGTGTAGAGATCCCGGTCCCAATGGCCGTAATCGGTGTCGCCGGCATAGAAGCTGCGCGGCAGCTTGCCATAGGGCGCATCCTTCAGCGTGCCGACGATCGGCAGCATGTTGGAAAAGCCACCATCGACATCGTCGCGCTGCCAGCTGCCGAGCAGGGTGAGCGTGGTGTCGTCCCCGGCCCGCCAGGTCAGCGAGGGGGCGATGGCGGTGCGTTCCTGATCGATGCCGTCGACCTGATTGTCGCTTTCCATCATCAGGCCGGCCACCCGGAAGGCCAGCCGGCCGTCCTCGACCAGCCGGCCGCCGATATCGGCGCCGGCCTCGTGACGGCCGAAGCTGCCGCCGCGCAGCATCACCTCGTTCATCGCCTGGTCGGACGGGGTCTTGCTCACCCGGTTGACGATGCCGCCCGGGGTGTTCTGGCCGTAGAGCACCGAGGCCGGGCCCTTCAGCACCTCGATCCGCTCGAACATATAGGGCTCGAAGCCGCCGACCGCGAAATTGGCGCCGCCGACCTTGATGCCGTCCAGATATTCGTTCGACGAGGCACCATAGGTGCCGTCGCCGCCGAAGCCGCGGACCTGGATATTGTCGCCGCCAGGCATGATGCCGCCGGCACGGCCGCCAACGCGGACACCGGCGGTATAGGCCAGCGCCTCGCCCTCGGTGGTGATGGCCCGGGCCGACATCTGGTCGCGGGTGACGACCGAGACCGATTGCGGGGTTTCCAGCAGCGGCGTGTCGGTCTTGGTCGCGGTGGCGGTGCGGGTCGCGACATAGCCGGTCACGGGGCCCGTCGCCACTTCGGCCGTCCGGACCGCCCCCACCTGAAGCGGATCGAGCACGGTCGCCCCCTCGCCCGCCAGGCGCTGCAGCACCACCACCCCGTCGGGCGTGATCGAGCCGGCAACCGGCGTGCCCGCCAGCAGCTGCGCCAGCCCCGCCGCCGGCGTCATCCGACCCTTGAGGCCGCGGCTCTCAACGCCGCGGGTGACGGCGGTATCGGCAGAGACCTGCAACCCCGCCTGTCGGCCGAAGGCGCCGAGTGCGCCCGCCAGCGGCTGTTCCGGAATGTCGAAGCTGACCTCTGCCGAAAGATCGGCCGCCTCGGCCCGGGTGATCACCATACCGGCAACCAGCCCCGCGCCCCCCACAACCATGGTTCCCGGAAGCGTCGCGACCGATGCCGCAACCATCGCTGCGACGCCCTGCGGCACCTTCCGGCGGCGCTGCTGCCCCTGGCCCATCCCCGTCTCCTTCATGTTCTGCCCGATCCGCTATGCGAGTGCTTCGCATTTTCAGGACCAACAGACGCGGAGCCCGGACGGATTTTCCGCAGGGGCCGGCATTTTTTTGAGAAAAAGACGCCGCTTCTACCACAAGGGGTTGCGGGTCGGTACTCAGGCGCCGTCGAGGATGGTGAGCAGCGCCCCCACCCGGCGGATCCGCCCGCCATGGGCGCGCATCAGCGCCGACAGCGCCGCCTGCGGATCGCGCAGGTCATAAAGCCCCGTCACCTGCCGGCCGGCGAGAGCATCATCCGCCACGATGATCAGCCCGGGGGTATAGGCCCGCAACCTGGCCACCACCTCGCCCACCGTCGCCCCGTCGACGAACAGCCGGCCGTCCTGCCAGAGCGCCACGGCATCGGGGGCGATACGGCCGCGGATGGGGGCGGAGCCGTCGGCCGGGATCTCGACCGTCTCACCGGGGCTGAGCTGCACGGCCGGCACGGCCGGCGCCTCCACCCGCACCGTGCCGCTGCGGACCGCGACCGTCACCCGGTCGTCATCGCGGTCGACCTCGAACCCCGTGCCGGTGACCGTGACCTGCACCCGGCCTGCCCGCACCACGAAGGGTCGGCCGGCATCGGCGACCACCTGAAAGAAGGCCTCGCCGCGCCGCAGGATCACCCGCCGATGGCTGCCGTCCAGCTGCATGTCGGCGGCCGAAAGTGGCGCCAGCTGCATGCGGCTGCCATCGGCGAGCGTCACCAGCCGAAGCTCCCCCACCCCGGTCGCGGCATCCGCCGTCATCCGCAGGGCCAGCCCGGGCAGCAGCATCACCGCAAGACCGGCCGCGACCGCAAGACCGGCAAGCCCGGCGGCCCAGCGCCCACGCCGCGGCCGGCGGGTGACCACCCGCGGCGGCGGCGGCGCCATCGCCGCCAGCCCCTCGGGCACCGCCAGCCAGCTGCGACGGACCTCGGCAAAGGCCGCGGCATGGGCGGGATCGGCCGCACACCAGGCCCGGAACGCCCGGCCCAGCGCCTGATCACCCGGTGCGGCTTCCAGCCGGACCAGCCAGTCCGCCGCCGCAGCTAAAAGGTCGGCGGATGGTCTTGTGCCGGAGCGGCGCGTCATGCCCCGTCCTCATCGCGAAGTGCCAGGGTGAGCTGCACCACCGCACCCTGTACCAGCCGGTGTGCGGTGGTCACCGAGACACCCAGATGATCGGCGATGCGCTGGAGGTTGCAGCCTTCCACGCGGTGCATCTTCAACGCCACCCGCTCCCGCTCCGGCAGGCTGGCGAGCGCCGCGGCCATCCGCCGGGTCTCGTCACGATCGAGCAGCCCCTGATCGGGGGCCGGCAGTTCGGCCGGCGCCAGCCAGTCCGGGCGATGCTGCAGGCGGTTGCGATCCTCGGTCTGGCGTCTGCGGGTGACATCCAGCGCAAGGTTGCGGACGATGCGATAGAGATAGCCCACCGGCTGCGCCACCCGCCCGGCCGCCCCCCCATCCGCGGCGCCGGGGGCGAAGCGGATATAGGCCTCCTGCACGACATCCTCGGCGCGCATGCGATCGCCCACGATCGGCGTCGCGTAATCCACGAGCGTCGCGCGGTGGTCGAGAAACAGTTTGAGCCTGGGATCGTCGTCGCGCACGGCGCCTGCATGCCTTCCGGGGCGGAAACCCGATGCGGTCGCATGCTAGTCGGATTGCGAACCGGTCGCAACAACAACACTCTCCCCCACGGCACCCCGGGGTGCCAGCACCGCAGCGGCGCGGGCGATGCGGTCGGTCAGGTCGTCCCGCCGCCCCGCCGGGACATAGCCGATCAGCGAGGTGGCGATGCCCAGATCGACGGCGGCGCCGAACTGGTCGTCGGCGACCTCTCCCCCGGCCCAGAGTGCCGCGGCACCGCGGAACATGATCGCCAGCTGTTCGGGCAGGGCCCCGACCGCCAGCGGCCGCATGGCGGGATCGATGCCGTCATGATCGCCAAGCGCCAGGATCCACAGGGCCCGGGATCGCCGGCGGAATTCCTCGGGATCGTCGGCGCTGCCGCCACCGGCTGCGGGCCCGCCCGCCACCAGCGTGCCGATCAGATAGCGATGTACGGCCGGACGCTGCAGCCAGACCGCGCAGCCCGCCTGCCCCATCATGAAGGTCCGGTCGATGGCATCGCCCGCACCCGTGGTGCTGTCCGCAACATAGCGATCGGTGATCGCGTCGAACATGCGCTGGGCCAGGCTGCGCAGAATGCCCGTCTTGCTGCCGAAATGGTTGAACGGGGTCGCGAAGCTGACCCCCGCCTCCTCGGACAATGCGCGCATCGAGAAGTCGGGCAGATCCCCGGCCAGAAGCAGCCGTTCCGCCGCGTTCAGGATTTCCTCCCGCGCGAAGGCCCGCTTGCGGTCCGCAAGCCGCACTCTGCCGGATGTCGCAGCCACCCTGCCCTCCCTTTCGACCGGTCTCTCCATCCCCTGCTATGCACCATGGCGGTGGCGCCGGCAAGGCGCGATCAGATTTGTATATCATGATATAAGAATCATATTGTGATTCAATTCATCCTCGCGCCATCATGCCTCCTGACCGGCCCCAGCAGAGCGCCGGCATACCAGGGAGGACATGAGATGACCGCAGAGAGACCGATCCTGATCCGGAACGCCCGGCTTCTGACCATGGTCGACGGCCAGGACGAGACGGCCGGCGACGTGCTGATCGCCGATGGGGTGATCCAGGCCGTCGGCGGGCGGATCGATCACCCGGAGGCAGAGGTCATCGATGCCGTCGCCGGCATCCTGATGCCCGGCTTCGTCGACACCCACCGCCATGTCTGGCAGACCCAGCTGCGATCCGTCGCGGCGGACTGGTCGCTGTTCGACTATTTCGTCCGTATGCGGATGATCTGTTCGGCGTTCTATTCGCCCGACGACGTCTGGCTGGGCAACCATATCGGCGCGCTGGAAGCGCTGCATGCCGGCGTCACCACCATGGTCGACCACTGCCACATCCTGAACAGCCCCGACCATGCCGATGCGGCGCTCAAAGGGCTGATCGATGCCGGCGGGCGGGGCATCTTCTGCTACGGGCTGTTCGGCAATCCACGCGGCCATGATCCGCTGGTGGCCGAGATTGCGCCGAACTGGCTTGCCGCCGATATCCGCCGGCTGCGGGTCGGCACGGGTTTCTCGGGCCAGAACCGGATCCTGTTCGGCATGGCGCCCGCCGAGGCCGAGGCGACGCCACTGCCCCATCTTCTGGGCGAGCTGAACCTTGCGCGCGAGCTTGGCGCCCACAGCATCTCATTGCATGTCGCCATGGGCGGTTACGATCAGGGCCACCGGGTGGTGCAGCAACTGGCCGATGCCGGCGCGCTGGGCCCCGATCTGCTGTTCGTGCATGGCGCCGCCCTGACCGCGGCTGAACAGGCGGCGATCGCCGAAGCCGGGGCCGGGCTGTCGGTGACGCCCGAAACCGAGATGCAGATGGGCATGGGCCATCCGCTGGCCTTCACCGCGCAGGCGGCCGGCATCCGCACGGGGCTCGGCATTGATATCGTGTCGAATTATGCCGGCGACATGTTCCGGCAGATGCGGCTGATGCTTCAGGCCGAGCGCGCCCGGCGCAATGCGGCACTGGAAGCCCGGGGCGGCGCACCGCGACAGATCACCCCAACCGCCCGCGAGGTGCTGCGGATGGCAACCCTCGGCGGCGCCGAAGCCCTGCATCTGGAAGACCGCATCGGCTCAATCGCGCCGGGCAAGCGCGCCGATCTGATCCTGGTGCGCACCGATACCGTCAACATGTGCCCGACCATCGACGCCGTGGCCGCCATCGTGCTGAATGCGGCCCCGTCCGACGTCGACATGGTCATGGTCGACGGCCGGATCATCAAGTGCTGCGGCACGCTCGCCGGCGTCGACTGGCCGGGTCTCGCCACCCGCCTCGAGGCATCGGCGATGCGGATCACCGCAGCGGCGGCCCGGGTCGATCGCGCACCGATCGAGGCCATGGGCGCGGGCCTGTTCGCCAACCTCACCTGACCCCCGACATAAGAACGGCCCGCCCCCGGAAGGGGACGGGCCGTTCTCGTCACCTATGCCGCAAGATCAGCCGATCGCGGCCAGACCGCGCGCCAGATCGGCTTCCAGGTCGGCCGGGTTCTCCAGGCCGATATGCAGGCGAACCGGCACGCCGGGCCCCGTCCAGCCGCGCACGGTGTCGGGGGCCTGCGGCAGGGCCAGGCTTTCGAACCCGCCCCAGGACGAGCCGATGCCGAACAGGCGGAGCGTGTCGACGAAACGGTCGACCGCAGCCAGATCCAGATCCGGGCGCATGCCGATGGTCACCAGCCCGTTGGCGCCGGTGAAGTCGCGGCGCCAGAGGTCGTGGCGGGGATGGCTTTCCAGCGCCGGGTGCAGCACCCGCTCGACCAGGGGATGATCCTGGAGGAAGCGGGCGATGCGGAGCGCGCTGGCCGCATGGATCGGCAGCCGGGCCGCGATGGGGCGCAGGCCGCGCAGGGTCAGCCAGGCATCATCCGGGCTGACGGTCTGGCCCATCACCACCTGCATCCGCCACAGCTCGCGGCCCAGCTCGCCATTGGCGACCACGGCACCCATCATGACGTCGGAATGGCCGACGACATATTTGGTGCCGGCGATCACCGAGATGTCGGCACCGTGCAGAAGCGGCTTGTGCAGCAGGCCCGAGGCCCAGGTGTTGTCGATCACCAGCAGCGCATTGTGATCATGCGCCAGCGTCGAGAGCGCCTTGACGTCGATCAGGTCATAGACCCAGGACCCCGGGTTCTCGGCATAGATCATCCGGGTGGCCGGGGTGATCTTCGCCGCCGCATCCTCGACCGTGCCGTCGAAATAGGTCGACGCGATACCGCGCGGCTCCAGGAATTTCGACCGGATGGCATGAACCTGCGGGTAGACCGTGTTCTGGATCAGCACATGCGATCCGGGCAGCAGGCAGGTCAGCAGGACATGGGCGATGGCGGCCAGCCCCGTGGGGAAAAGCAGCGCCCGCTCCCCCCCTTCAAGCGCGGCCCAGGCTTCTTCCAGCGCATGGTTGGTGGGGGTGCCGCGGGCACCATAGCTGAACACCCGGCTGCCATCCTCGCGCCGCGCCTTGTTGGCGCGCATGGTGGCGATGTCGGGGGCGAGCACGGTAGAGGTGCGGACGACCGGCGGGCTCACCGGGCGGACGCCCTCCATCGGCTGGCTGCGACCCAGATGGATCAGCCGGGTCTCTTCAGACAGCTCACGATCCGCGCTCATTCACGCATTCCCTTCCTTGACGTCATGGCCCGCGCCGATGATGGCGAAACCGGCCCGCTCGCGGTCGTCCAGCTTGGCCAGCAGCCCGGTTTCCCAGGCCAGATAGCGGCGGGCGGCCTCCAGATTGCCATCATGGCGATCATGGACGAAGAACAGGAAGTCAATGCAATCGGCCTCCGACGGCTCGTCCGGGGTCGCCACCATGTCGAAACCCGCCGCCGTCCAGCCGGCGGCATCGGCGGTCACCAGGCCCGCGACCTTGCGGCCAAGCCCGGCAAGATCGATGGCGGCGCAGCGCGCGATGCGCGGATCGGCCGCGATCAGCACGATGCGGGCATCGGCGGCCAGATCGGCCACCGCCGCTGCCAGCCGCGGACGGATCGCCCAGCGGGCCCCCTCGACATGGCCCTTGCGGAAGGCCATGCCCGGGCGGAGATCGATCAGCGCCACCGGTGCGCCGCCATCGGCCTGCATGGCCGCAATCTCGGCCGGGCGCAGCACCACCAGCGCCGGCAGACGGCCCGCCGCCTCTTCATGGCCAAGGCCCGAGGCTCCGATCCGGCCCCAGCCCGACCGGCCGCCTTCCAGCACCGCCACGTCCCAGCCCATGCGCTTCAGCCAGTTGGCCACGACCGCCGAGCGGATGCCGGTGTCGCAGGTCAGCACGACGCGGGCATTGCGCACGCCCAGCCACTGGTCCGAGGCCTGGATCAGCTGGCCGCCCGGGGCATGCAGGGCGCCGGGCGCATGATGCAGCTCGTATTCCTCGGGCGTGCGGACGTCGAGAAGATAGGTGGTGCGGCTGGCATCGCGCAGCCAGGCGCCGGCAACCTCGGGCGAGATGAAGGTGATGCCGTTGACCGCGGCGAAGCCCACCAGCCAGTCCGCGGCCTCGTCATTGCCGTCGACGGCTTCGGGATAGAGCCGGTCGCTGCCATGCTCCAGATCGAAACCGGCCAGGCGCCAGCCCTGGGTGCCGTTGCGCAGCGCCACCACCGGGTTGGGCACGCCGACATCGCGCAGCGTCTGGGCGCCGATGATGCTGCGGGTCCGGCCGGCGCAGTTGACCACGATCCGGGTCTTCGGGTCGGGCGCGATGCTGCGGATGCGGTGCACCAGCTCGCCGTTCGGGCAGCAGATCGCGCCCGGGATGTTCATCTTGCGGTATTCATCGACCGGGCGGCCGTCGACCACCACCAGATCCTCGCCGCGCGCCAGCGCCGCCTGCAGCTCTTCGGCCGAGATCGAGGGGGTGTCGAGTTCGTGCTCCACCACCTCGCCGAAGGTCTTGCTGACCACGTTGACGCCGGCGAACAGCTCGTAGCCGGCCGCGGCCCAGGCGGCGACGCCGCCATCCAGCACCAGAACGTTGCGATAGCCGATCGCCCGGGCGCGGGCGGCGGCACGGGCCGCAACGGTCGACAGGCCGTCGTCATAGACCACGACCCGGGCGGCCTTGTTCGGCACCAGCCGCTCGATGTCCAGCTCCAGCCGGCTATAGGGCAGCGGCACGGCATAGAACAGATGCGACCAGCCGTACTGGCCATGCTCGCGCACGTCGAGCAGCGCGATCTCGCCGCCGTCGTGAAGGGCAGCCTTCAGATGGGCGGCGGTGATCACGCCCTCGGCCGGGGTGTCGTCGACCGGCGCCGGCGGCACCGGGATCGACCGGGTCGGCACGCCGAGCCCCATGGTCTTGCAGGTGCCGGCGGCCAGATCGAAGGTGGTACGGCCCGACAGGGTCTCCAGCGCGCGGCCATAGAAATGCAGATGGCGGATGATCTGCTCGCCCTCGATCACCACCGAATGGATGTCGTCGGGCAGAAGCGCCACGCCCCGCCCGGGGCCGACCTCGATCCGCCCGGCCTCGACCAGGGTCGCGCGGCCCGGCACGGTGCCGTCATCGGTGCGCTGGTAAAGGCGGTTGACCTCAACCCCATCCACCGCGGCCACGCAGGCCCAGGTGGTGTGGTCGTGCGGCGGGATCAGCTTGCCCGGGCGCATCACGTTCAGATAGAGCGCGAAACCGTGATCGCTGTCCTCGCGGATCATGTAGCGGGCCTGGCGCTCACCCTCTTCCGGCGGCGGGAAATCCGCCTCGGACCAGAGTTCGGCACGGGCCGCCAGGGTCTTCAGGCGGTCCAGCACCTGGGCGAGAGCTGCCCGGGTCAGACCTTCGGCGGCCAGGATCTGGCGCGCTTCGGCCACCATCCCGTCGGCGAGAATCCGGCGACGATCGATCATCCGCGTATTCCTTCTTCCTTCCCGTTCAGCGCCCTGCCCGACAGGCAGTGCGTTGCATCTCTGCAGGCTAGCGCTAAACTCATTCCGAAAATAACGAGTTATCCCGCGATTCCCATCAGGAACGCTTATGATTAACTTCGACCTCGCCGCCCTTCGCACCCTGGTCGCGATCGCCGATCAGGAGACCTTCGCCCGCGCCGGCGAAACCGTGCACCGCACCCAGGCCGCCGTCAGCCAGCAGATGCGCCGGCTGGAGGATCAGCTTGGCCTGGCCCTGTTCGAACGCAGCGGCCGCACCAAGGAACTGACCCCCTCGGGCCGGAAGCTGGTCGACTATGCCCGGCGCATGCTGGCGCTTCAGGAAGAGACCCTGGCGGCGCTGCACGCGGTGACCACCGGCGGCCCGGTGCGTCTGGGATCGCCCGCCGACATCGCCGACACGGTGCTGCCCGAGATGCTGCGCCGCTTCGCCCGGGCGAACCCGGCCCTGTCGCTGGTGATCCATGTCGGCCGCAGCCCCGACCTCATGGAGCTGCTGAAGAAGGGCGCCATCGACCTCACCATCTCCACCCGCTTCGACGAAAGCCGGCGCCATTTCCTGCTCCGCACCTCTCCGGTCGTGTGGATCGCGGCCAATGATTTCCGGGTCGATCCGAACCGCCCCCTGCCGCTGGTGCTGGCCGACGAGCCCAGCATCTTCCGCAAGATCGCGCTGGCGGCGCTGGAGCGGAGCGGCCGGACCTGGCACGAGCGCTATACCGCGCCGGGGCTTGCCGGCATCCGTGCGGCGGTTGCAGCCGGCCTCGGCATCACCGCCCGCAGCATCGAAGCGCTGACGCCTGAACTGCGGGTGGTGGGAGAGGCCGACGGGCTGCCGCCGCTCGGCAACATCCGCTACTACCTGTATCAGCGCGACGATGCGGTTTCAGAAGCGGCCAAGAACCTGTTCCGGCTGATGGCCGCCCGCGGCTGAGGCCCGGCAGGACCTCAGGCCTTGCGGCGCCGCGTGATGCGGCCGCCGATCAGCGGCCATGCCACGAAGGCGATCGCCGCCACCATCAGCACGCCCGAAATCGGCCGCTCGAAGAAGATCCAGGGCGAATTGCCCGACAGCGACAGGCTCTGATAGAGCGAGCGTTCGATGACCGGCTCCAGCACCACGCCCAGGATCAGCGGCGACAGCGGCACATGGAGCTTGTTCATCAGGTAGCCGAAGATGCCGAAGCCCAGCGCCACGACCACGCCGAAGGTGCTGTTCGCGACCGAATAGGCACCGGCGATGCAGAGCAGCGCCACCGCCGCCCCCAGCATGCCCTGGGGGATGCGGGCAACGAGCCCCGGAATGGCCCGGGCCATGACCAGGCCCAGCGGGAACATCAGGATGTTGGCGATGACGAAGGCCACGACGATCAGATAGGCGATGTCGGGGCTGTCGGTGAACAGCGACGGGCCGGGGCGCAGACCCTGGATCAGCAGCGCGCCCAGGAACAGCGCCGAGGTGGAGTTGCCGGGGATGCCGAGCGAGAGCAGCGGCACCATCGAGCTTGCGACCACCGAGTTGTTGGCGGCCTCCGGCGCCGCAACGCCTTCCGGCAGGCCGGTGCCGGCCTGGGCGCCGAAGCGGCGGGCGACACGGCCATAGGCCATGTAGATCGCCATCAGCATGCCGGCGCCGGGCAGGATGCCGATCACATTGCCGATCGCCGAAGCCTGAACCCAGGTCGGCAGCAGGCGGCGGATCATCGAGGCCGGCAGCAGCAGGTCGCGGAAGCGGACACCGGCGGTCGCAACCTCGGCCGCCTTGGCCGAGGCCGGGTTGCGGCGGCGAACCCAGGCTTCCTCTGCCATGTCGAGCAGGCTGGCGATGCCGAACAGGCCGATCAGCATCGGCACCAGCGGCAGGCCGTCATACAGCCAGGGCTCGTCGAAGGTGAAGCGCGGATAGCCGCTCTGCGGGCTGAAGCCGATCGTGGCGATCAGCAGGCCGAGCACGCAGGCGATGGTGCTGCGCACCGCATTGCCGGTCGCCATGCCGATAACGGTCGACAGGCCGAGCAGCGCCAGCGCGAAATATTCCGGCGGGCCGAAGCGCAGCGCCTGTTCGGCAAGGAAAGGCGCACACAGCAGCAGGACCAGCGCACTGGTGATGCCGCCGAAGACCGAGCTGTAGGTGGCGATGCCCAGCGCCAGACCGCCCTGCCCCTTGCGGGCCATGGCATTGCCGTCGATCGCCGTCACCACCGATGACGCGGTACCGGGGATCTTGAGCAGGATGGCCGGAAAGGACCCGCCGAAACAGGCCGAGCAGTAGATGCCGACCAGCAGCGGAAAGGCGAGGTCGCCCGGCATGGCGAAGGTGATCGGCACCAGCACGGCCAGCGTGATGCTGTCGTTCAGCCCCGGCATGGCACCCACCACCAGGCCGATGATCACGCCGAAGACCAGGAAGCCGAAGACCGCGGGCTCTGCCAGATGCAGCAGGGCCGGAAGGATCTGATCGATCATGTGCAGGGGCCTCCCGGGTCAGCCGGTGATCGAGGGCAGCGGCACGCCAAGCAGCACGCCGAAGACCAGACGGATCGCCGCGGTGAAGACGATCGCGGTCACCACCAGACGGATCGACAGCGGGTCGCCCAGCAGCCGCGCGATCACGATGAACAGGATGAAGGCCGGAAGCTCGAAGCCCGCAGGCTCGACCGCCAGGATCACCAGCCCGATGCCGAGGGCGATGGCGGCCGGCAGGATCTGCTGGCGGAGCACGACGTCCGAGGCCTTGCGGCCGGCCTGCGGCACGAAGAGCAGCAGCCCGCAGACCGCAAGGATGCCGGCGAAGAGTTCGGGCGCCAGGGCTGCGATCGAATCGTAGCCGGCGGTCTCGAAAAAGACGAAGGCCGCAAGTGCCAGCGAAGCGGCACCGAGGCAGATCTCGGGCAGCCTGCCGCCCGATGCTCGTGGCATGACGCCGTATCCCTGCTGAAATCGGGGCACGCATGGGATCGCCGGGGGGCGGCGATCGCCGGAAAGACGGAAGACGGTGGTGCGACCGGCGGGCCGCGGGGGGACGGGGATCTCCGCGAAGGGAGGGGCCTCGGAGATCCCCTGGGGGGAGGTGGCGCCGCCGGTCACACCGTCCGGGCCGGAGATTATTCCGGCTTCTTCAGCGTGGGGAGGATTTCCTCCATCACCACGGCGACCTTGTCGACATAGGTCGAGAAGGCATCCGGGCCACGATAGGCGATCGGGTAGCCGCCCTTGTTCATGCCCTCGACGAAGCGGGGATCGGCGACCACTTTCTCAAGGGCGGCGGCCAGCTTGTCGACCACCTCGCGCGGGGTCTCGGCCGGCACGGCCAGGCCGCGGAAGGTCGCCATGTGATCCAGCGCCGGCAGGCCGACCTCGGCCAGCGTCGGCACGTCGGGCATGGCGGGCACGCGCTCTTCGGACATCACGCCCAGGATCTTGATCCGGCCGTCCTTGGCGTTGCTCAGCGCCTCGCCCATCGAGACGAAGGCGGCATCCACATGACCGCCCATCACCTGCTGGAACTGCATGGCGGCGCTCTCGTTGTGGATGTAGTTGAACTGCGCGCCGGCTTCCTTCGCGAGCACCAGGGCCGCGATGTGATGCGAGGTGGAATGGCCCGGGGTCGCGATGCTGACCGCACCCGACTTCGACGCCTTCACCAGATCGGCCACATTCGCGAAAGCCGAGTTCGACGGCGCGATCACCACCTCGGGATCCAGGCAGTACATCGCCAGCGTCTGGAACGACTTGTAGGTGTAGGGGGTCTTCTTGACGATCGGGTTGTTGATCACCGACGAGGTATAGGCGAGCACGGTGTAGCCGTCGGGCTTGGCCCGGGACACATAGCTCTGGCCGACCACGGCGCCGCCGCCGGGCATGTTCTCGACGATGATCTTCTGGCCGCCCAGATAGTCCGAGCCGACCTCGGCGATCAGACGGCTGGTGAAGTCGACGGCACCGCCGGGCGAGAACGGCACGATGATCCGCACGTTCTTCTCGGGGAACTCCGCCTTGGCGGCACCGCCGAGACCGAGGGCCAGCACGCCGCCCAGAACGGCGGTCGCCAGGAATTTCTTCATCTCTCTGCCTTCCCTGTGAGCGTCCCGGGGACAGCCTGATCTGCATCCCCGCTTCCCCGGGGGATGCGACGTCTGCCGGGGGTCGGGAAGATCCTATGCCGTCCGCCTCGTCAGAAAAAATTCAAAAAAACACGGGATTGATAAGCTTATGTGATGTTTTACCCGCCAAATACCCTCAGGTTGCAACAGGTCGGCCCGCGTTTCCCTCCCGGATACGCGAAATATCGCGCCCGGTGATGTATATGATAGTGCGATGGCATGCCCAATATCCGAGGCACCGACGACAGAACTCATACAATACTATTGTACTGAAACCATATGCAGAGGGAGCACCCCTCACCCATCAGACAAGCGTTTGATACAACCATTAGTAAATTTTCTAAGCTTTTCGCCAATCCCTTACTTGACGCTCCGGTGCCGAGACCGCATCCTCGGTCGGGACGGCAGGGAGGGATGACGACACGCCTTGTCCGTCGACTGGGTAACCGGCTTGACTTCGGCGGGCCTCGTCTCAGACGAGTGCCCGCCCTTTTTTTGCAGCGGCCGCTTCTCAACCCGCGGAACGTTCTTCGCCGCCTGCCGCTGCACTATGGGTCGCCGCCGCCGCGGGGCTCTCACGGCCCTCGATGACTGCAATACTGGCCCGGCCGGTCGCCACCAGTCTGGGCGCGCCACCGTCCGTCAGCACGTGAACGCGCGCTTCCACGGCGGTCAGCCGACGGCCCGGCTTCACCACCCGGGCATCCGCCACCAGCCGGCCGCCGGCCGCGGCGGCCAGCAGCGAGACGCCGAAATCCGCCGTCATCACCCCATGGCCCAGGGGCACCAGCGTGGCGGCGGCACAGGCGCAGGCATTGTCGATCAGATAGCCGATCACCCCGCCATGGAACACGCCGTGGTTCTGCATCAGCTCGGGCCGTGCGGCGATCTCGATGCGGCAGCGGCCGCTGCCGAGGGCTGTGAGTTCCGCGCCCAGATGCGCGGTGAAGCCCTGTGCCGCCACACCGGCGCGGACACGCTTTTCCTGGATCTCGGGCAGGGGGGCGTCCGGCAGGGCAGCCCAGGGGTCGAAGCCATCGGTGGTCATCGGGCGCAGCTCTCCTTGGTCGGCGGGGCGGCTTCGTCCGGCCGCTTCCGCATATGGCGATCACTCCAGCCCCCAGATTAACCCGAACGGGATCCGCCGTCCGGCGGCATGCGCGCTCCTGTGCGACAGAATGCCGCCGCGACAGTCTGTCGATTGCATGCGCGGTCACGCATCCGCGATAGTCCGCGCCATGGCGCGATGCAGCAAAACAGCCCGATCACGGGCGCACCGTCGGTTCGGTTCCAGCCCCATCACGACTGCGGTCGTGGTGGCTCTTTGTGCTGGACCGATGACGGACCTGCATGCGCAGGCAGGATCAGCCCCCCATCGGGGACCTGCCCTGCCGCTTTGCCACATCCCCAAGCTGCCGGCCATGCCGCGACCTCCGTCGTCGGGCATGACCAGAACGACGGCATCCAAGAAATACCGTGAGGTCATGAGATGGCTTCTTCCATCAGCGTCGGCGATTGCCGCCCGACAGCATCACCATGTCGTCAGGCACAAGAGATCCTGATGTCGACATCAGAAGAAACCGGCCATCTCTCGATGCAGGGGCATTCGGAATGACTGCGACGACAGCCGTGGCGGGCCATGCCCCCGCCATATCCACACCGGTGAGCAGCGACACCATCGCCGGTTATAACGAAGCGGTCGTCCGCCGCTTCGCCATCGCCACCGTATTCTGGGCGGTGTTCGGCTTTGCCGCCGGCACCTGGGTGGCCCTGCTGCTGGCCTTCCCTGAGCTGAACATGGGGCTGGAGGGCAGCTTCGGCCGCCTGCGCCCGGTGCACACCACCGCGGTCGTGATCGCCTTTGCCGGCAATGCGCTGTTCACCACCTCGTTCTATGTTGTGCAGCGCACCTGCCGGACCGGCCTCTGGGGCGGTCCGCGGCTGGCGAATTTCGTGTTCTGGGGCTTCCAGGCCTTCCTGGTCATGGCCATCGTGGGCTATGTGCTGGGCGTTACCCAAAGCCGCGAATATGCCGAGCCGGAATGGTATGCCGACATCTGGCTGACCATCGTCTGGCTGGCCTATATGGCGATCTTCGTCGGCACGCTGGCACGCCGGAAGGAACCCCATATCTACGTCGCCAACTGGTTCTTCCTGGCCTACATCATCACCGTCGCGGTGCTGCATGTGGTGAACAACCTGGCGATGCCGGTGTCCTTCGTCGGCGCCAAGAGCTATTCGAACTTCTCGGGCGTGCAGGATGCGCTGATCCAGTGGTGGTACGGCCACAACATGGTCGGCTTCCTCCTCACCGCCGGCTTCATCGGCGTGATGTATTATTTCGTGCCCAAGCAGGCCGAGCGGCCGATCTATTCCTACCGGCTGTCGATCGTCCATTTCTGGGCGCTGATCTTCCTCTATATCTGGGCCGGGCCGCACCACCTGCACTACACCGCCCTGCCCGACTGGGCGCAGACGCTGGGTGCCGCCTTCTCGATCATGCTGTGGATGCCGTCCTGGGGCGGCATGATCAACGGCATCATGACGCTGTCGGGCGCCTGGGGCCGCCTGCGCACCGATCCGATCATGCGTTTCCTGGTCGTGGCCGTGGCCTTCTACGGCATGGCGACCTTCGAAGGCCCGCTGATGGCGCTGAAGCCGGTCAATGCGCTCAGCCATTATACCGACTGGACGGTCGGGCATGTCCATTCGGGCGCCCTCGGCTGGGTCGCCTTCATGACCTTCGGCGCGTTCTACTATCTGGTGCCGCGGCTCTGGCGCCGGCCGCTCTGGTCGATGCGGCTGGTGGAGTGGCATTTCTGGATCGCCTCTCTCGCCATCGTGCTCTACATCACCGCGATGTGGGTTTCGGGCATCGCCCAGGGCCTGATGTGGCGCGCCTATGACGAGTTCGGCTTCCTGCGTTACAGCTTCGCCGACAGCGTCGCCATGCTGCACCCCTATTACGTCACCCGCGCGCTGGGTGGGGTGCTCTATCTGACCGGCGGGCTGATGTTCGCCTTCAACATCTTCATGACCATCCGCCAGCCCGCCCCGGCCATCCTGCCGGGCGCGAGCGATGCCGCGCCTGCGCGTGGCGCCGCGCCGGCTGCGGGTTCCTGAGGCGGAGGATCGGACACATGCCCCGTTTCAATCACGCCCGCATCGAACGCAGCACCTCGCTGCTGTTCATCCTGACGCTGATGGTCATCTCGATCGGCGGCCTGGTCGAAATCGTGCCGCTGTTCAAGGTGGAAAGCACGGTGAAGCCGGTCGAAGGGGTGCGCCCCTACACGCCGCTGGAGCAGATGGGCCGCAACATCTACACCCGCGAGGGCTGCTACACCTGCCACAGCCAGATGATCCGGCCGTTCCGCGACGAGGTGGAGCGCTACGGCCATTACTCGATCGCGGCCGAGAGCATGTACGACCATCCCTTCCTCTGGGGGTCGAAGCGTACCGGCCCCGATCTCGCCCGGGTCGGTCTCAAATACTCCAATGAATGGCAGGTGGCGCATCTGGTCGATCCGCGCAGCGTCGTGCCGGTCTCGATCATGCCCTCTTATGCCGCGCTGCTCGATCGCGACCTGGACGTCTCGGAGGTCTCGGAGCACCTGCGTGCGCTGCGGGCGGTGGGCGTCCCCTACAGCCAGGAGATGATCGCCCGCGCCGAGGCCGATCTCACCGCCCAGGCCAATGGCACCGATCCGGAAGAGATGCAGCGCCGCTATCCGGGCGCGAAGGTCGGCGACTATGACGGCCAGCCCGGCCGGATCACCGAAATGGATGCGCTGGTCGCCTATCTGCAGGTGCTGGGCACCATGGTCGATTTCACCGATGTCCGGCTGGAAAGCGGCATCGGTGCCGGCATCGCCGGTTCGAAGGTGGAGGGCGGACAGTGATCGATGCGCTGAGTGCCCTTGTCTACAAGTACTGGCTGGTCGCCGCGGTGGCGCTGTTCGCGCTGATCCTGCTGCGCACCTTCCGGCCTTCGTCGCGCGAGCAGATGAAGGCGCATGCCAACATCCCCTTCCTGATCAAGGACGAAGACGATGGCCGCGCCTGAACGTGATGACCTGACCGGCCGCTACACCACCGGCCATGAATGGGACGGCATCAAAGAGCTGTCGACCCCGATCCCCGGCTGGTGGGTCGGCGTCTTCCTGATCTCGATCGCCGTCGCCCTGCTCTACATGGTGCTCTACCCCTCCTTCGCATCGACCGAGCGGTACTACGAAGGCGCGCTGAAATACAGCAGCGCCGAAGAGCTGCGCAAGGAGGTGGTGGCCGCCCGCGCCGCCCAGGCCCCCATGCGCAACGCCCTGGTCGAGACCCCGCTTGAGGAGATCGAGGCCGACGACGCGCTCCGCCGCTTTGCCACCACCGGCGGTCAGGCGGCGTTCAACGAGAATTGCGCCGCCTGCCATGGCGTGGGTGCCGGCGGCCAGATCGGCCAGTTCCCGGCGCTGGTGGACGATGACTGGATCTGGGGCGGCAAAATCGCCGACATCCGCCAGACCATCCTCTACGGCATCCGGTCGGCCCATCCCGATACCCGGCAGTCGCTGATGCCGGTTTTCGGCCAGATCCTGACGCCCGAGCAGATCAGCCAGACGGCCGCCTATGTGAAGGCCCTGTCGGATCCCGCGACCGCCGACAGCCGCGGTGCCATGCCGGGTGCAGCACTGTTCGCGGCCAACTGCGCCTCGTGCCACGGGGCCGAGGGCCAGGGCGGCCGTGATTTCGGTGCGCCGCGGCTGAACGACGCCATCTGGCTGTATGGCAGCAGCCAGGAGGCGATCGAGCGGCAGATCGCCAATCCGCGCATGGGCGTGATGCCGGCCTTCGGCGACCGGCTGGACGAATCGACCGTGCGGATGATCGCGGTCTATGTCCACACGCTTGGGGGTGGCGAGAAATGACCGCGGGATCGGGCATCACAAACGCCTCGGTGGCCGCCACCGATACCGCTGCCGCAACGGACCGGCCGGGGCGTGCAGCCCCGGCCGCCCGCCGGCCGCGGCGCAAACCCCATCTGCCCCAGCCGGTGCACGGCCATTTCCGCCGGCTGAAGACCCGGCTGACCGTGGTCTTCCTCGGCATTCTGTTCCTGGTGCCGTGGATACGCTGGGATCGCGGGCCCGGCCTGCCCGATCAGGCGGTGCTGTTCGACCTGCCCGGCCGGCGGCTGTTCGCCTTCGGCCTGGAACTCTGGCCGCAGGATCTGCCGATCGCGGTGGGGCTGATGGTGGCCGGTGCCTTCGGCCTGTTCTATGCCACCAGCCTGTCGGGCCGGGTCTGGTGCGGATTTTCCTGCCCGCAGACGGTCTGGACCGACATCTTCGGCGGCGTGCGCCGGCTGGCGCACCGGATCGCGAAGGGCAACGAGGCCGCGATCGGGCCGCTGACCGGCGCCATGAGCGCCGCCGTCGCCATCCTGACCGGCCTGGGCTTCGCCCAGTGGTTCGTCGACGCCCCGGGCCTGGCCGGCCGTTTCCTGGGCGGCGGCCTGCCCGGCGCCGTCTATGGCGCGGTCTTCCTGATCG
This sequence comes from Tistrella sp., assembly GCF_002684955.1. Classification (NCBI taxonomy): domain Bacteria; kingdom Pseudomonadati; phylum Pseudomonadota; class Alphaproteobacteria; order Geminicoccales; family Geminicoccaceae; genus Tistrella; species Tistrella sp. Next base: position 19,170 of record NZ_NYWI01000072.1, read on the forward strand.
CGCTGTTCACCTATGTGCTGGGGGCCCATGCGCGAGAGCGGGTCTGCCTGCACATGTGCCCCTGGCCGCGGTTTCAGGCCGCCCTGCTCGACCGCGACAGCCTGGTCGTGACCTATCGCCGGACCCGGGGCGAGCCGCGCGCCCGCAAGCGGGTGGCGCTGCGTCCCGAGCTGCTGGCGACGCCCGTGGCCGCGCCCGCGCCCGCGACTGCAAGCGACACGCCGCAGGCCTTCGCCTTTGCCGCCGACGGATCGGTCGGCCTGGCGCCCGGCGCGACCTTGGCCGCGACACCGGCCGGCCGCGGCGACTGCATCGATTGCGGCCGCTGTGTTCAGGTCTGCCCCACCGGCATCGACATCCGCGACGGGTTGCAGATGGGCTGCATCGGCTGCGGTCTGTGCATCGATGCCTGCGACGAGGTGATGACGAAGATCGACCGGCCGACCGGGCTGATCCGGTTCGATGCCGAAGAGGCCGACCCGGCACCGATGGCCCCGCCGGCCCGCATCGGCTTCTTCCGGCCCAAGGCGATGATCTTCGGCGGCGCGATGATCGTGGCGCTGGCGGCGGTCAGCTTCGGCGTGGCGAACATCACCGACGTCCAGGTCGATGTCGAGCCGCAGAACACCCCCCGCTATGTGCTGCTGTCGGATGGCAGCGTGCGCAACGACTACACCGTCCGCCTGTCGCACCGCCTGCCCCGGCTGGACGGGGTGACCGCCTCGGTCGAGGGCATGCCCGAGGCGACGCTCCGCTTCACCAGCGGCGACGGTGGCGATGCGGCGGAGATGGCGGTGGGTGGCCAGCGCAGCGCCGCGAACCGGCTGCTGGTGATCCAGCCGCCGCTGCGTGGCGAGGCCCTGCCCCCGGCCGGGCCGCACCCGATCGTGCTGGTCTTCCACGACACGTCGACCGGCGCAGAACTCGCCCGGGTCGATACCCGCTTCTGGGAGCCGGAGAGATGACATCCCCCCGGCACGGTTCACGACAGTACACCGTCCCCTCGGACCCGCCGCCCCGGCCGTCGGATCGCTGGATCCCGCGGGCGATCGTGGGCTTCTTCCTGGTGCTGGGTTCGGTCCAGGCCGGTTTCGTGACGCTGGCCTATGACAGCTTCACCGGCCTGGTCACCGAAGATCCCTATGCCACCGGCATCGAATACGACCGGGTGCTGAAAGAGCGCGAGAGCGAAGCGGCCCTTGGCTGGCAGGTGGAAGCCGTCTTCGAGCCGGGCGATGCCCCCCGCACCGGCCGGCTGGTGGTGCGGGTGACCGATGCCGGCGGGCGGCCGCTCGATGCTGTGGTGGTCCAGGGCGAGGCCGAGCATACCGGCCGGATCCCGCAGCTCCTGCCCGTCAGCTTCACCGCCGCAGGCCCCGACCGGCTGGTCGGCACGCTCGACTTCCCCAATGGCGGCAACTGGTTCATCCGCCTGAAGGTCACGCAGGGGGATGAGGGGGTGCGACGTCTCGTCGAATTGCCGGTGATCCGCTGACCGGCTATTTCTCCCCTGCCCGCTTCTGCTCTCTCCCCCTGATCGTCGAACCGATCGACGTCCGACATCTTCCGGAGTTTCTGCCATGTCCATGACGACCTCTCCTGCCGGCGGCATCTCGGGTGGCCGGCCGGCCGTGTGGCCACTGATCGTCGCCATCATCGCCGCCGCGGCGATCGGCGGCATGGTCGCCGGGGCCGAAGTGGCCGTCGTTGCCGGGCTGGGCGCCCTGATCGTGTCGCTGCTGCCGCGGATCATCATGATCGCCGGCCGCGGCGGCGTCGGCGCCTTCGCGATTGCCGGCCGGGTCATGTATACCGCCGGCCGGATCGGCGGCATCGCCATCGCCCTGCCCGGCCTGTTCGTCACCAGCCTGGTCTGGCTGATCATCGGCCTGCCGGCGGCGCTCGCCCGCACGGCCCATGCCCGGGCCGCCAGCACCGGCATCCAGCCCGCCCCCCTGCCGACCCTGCCCGATCTGGCCGCCGCGGGCCGGCTGGGCCAGCGTGCGAAAAGCCGCGGGATCAGCTTCCTGAAGGGCATGGTGTCCGAGCGCGGCCTGCCGCTGCTGCTCGCCAATCTTCTGCTGGCGCTGGTGATCGGCTGCGTGCTGCTGGGCATGGGTGTGGCGCTCTACGCCGCCCTGATCGCCGTGCCGGTGATGATCGCCACCATGATGCTGGTCGCGGTCGACGGCAGCGACGAGCCCGAGGTGCCCTCGGCCGGCAACACCCAGCACTGACCCCGGCGCCCGCGCAGGCGCGCGTGCCAGGCGGAGAACCGGGCCATGGCGGTATCCGAACTCACCTTTGCCGGCGGGGCCCTGATGGGCTTCGCCGGCAGTCTGCATTGTGCCGGCATGTGCGGCAGCATCGCCGCCGGGCTGATGTTCTCTTTCGACGGCGAGGGCGGCACGCGCGGCCGGATCAAGGCGCTGGCCGCCGCCCATGCCGGTCGGGTGCTGGCCTATGCCACCGCCGGCCTGGTGGTGGGGGCGATCGGCACCTCGGTCTATGCCGGGCTCGACCGTGCCGGCGGCTATGAAATCGCCCGGCTGATCGGCGCCGCCACCCTGCTTTGGGTCGGGCTGTCGGTGGCCGGGCTGGTGCCCTCCCTCGCCCGGCTCGATCGCCTGGCCATGCCGCTCACCGCCGGCATCGCCCGGGTGCTGCGCCCGGCCGGCATCGGCGGCGGCATCGCGGCCGGCCCCGGCGGGGCCTTCGTCTCAGGCGTCGCCTGGGGCTGCGTGCCCTGCGGCATGGTCTATGGTGCGCTGTTCTACGCCATGATGACCGGCAGCCCCGAAGGCGGGCTTTCGGTGATGGCGGGGTTCGGCCTCGGCACCGTGCCGGCCGTCGCCGCCACCGCCCTTGGTTTTGCCGGGCTGCGCCGCTCCGCCGCCCTGCCCGGCCTGCGCAAGGCCGCGGGCCTCGCCATCGCCGCGCTGGGCCTGCTCTCGGCCGTCATCCCCTCGGTCGGCGCCGCGGTGCTCTGCCTGCCGTAACCGCCGCCGGCTCCGTCACCGCAAAGCAAAACACCCCGCCGGTCGCCCGGCGGGGTGTTTTGTATCTGGTGCCTGAGAACCCGAAAGCTCTCCGGACCCGACAGGATCAGCGCGAGTAGTACTCGATGATCTGCTTCGGATCCATCTGGACCGGATAGGGAACTTCGGCCAGCTGCGGCATGCGATTATAGGTCGCAGTCAGCTTGTCGAAGTCGACGTCAATGTACTCCGGCACTTCGCGCTCGCGGCGCTGGGTGGCCTCGAGCACGAAGGTGAGCTGACGCGACTTCTCGCGGACGCTCACGACGTCACCCGGCTTCAGGCGGTAAGAGGGGATGGTCACGCGGCGGCCATTGACCGCGACATGGCCATGATTGATGAACTGACGCGCGGCGAAGACCGTCGCAACGAAGTTCGAACGATAGACGACGGCGTCGAGACGGCTTTCGAGCAGACCGATCAGGTTCTCGGTCGACTCACCCTTGCGACGGGTGGCCTCTTCGACGACGCGACGGAACTGCTTCTCGGTCAGGTTGCCGTAGTAACCCTTCAGCTGCTGCTTGGCAGCGAGCTGCAGACCGTAGTCGGAAGGCTTGCGGCGACGCTGGCCGTGCTGGCCGGGGCCATACGAGCGTGCATTCACCGGGCTCTTGGCCGTGCCCCAGAGATTCACGCCGAGCCGCCGGCTGATCTTGTGCTTGGCCTGGATACGCTTGGTCATTTGAGAGCGAACCGTTCGGTAACGGGGTAGACCGCAGTAGAGGATCGGGACTGAATACAGGCGCTTCCCGCGGTTGTCAAAGGGAATCACCCGGATTTCCGCGGGGTTCGGCCCCCGCACGCACCGCCACCGGCCAGGCCCCGGGGCCGACCGGCGCCGGCACCGGCCGGATGCCGAAGGCGGCCTCGATCGCCCCGTTCTGCAGCACGACATCGGGCGTGTCCAGCGCCAGCAGCCGGCCCTTCGCCAGCACCGCCACCCGGTCGGCATGGGCAAGCGCCAGCCCCAGATCATGCAGCACCACGACCACGGTCACGGTCCCGCGCAGCCCCTCGAACAGCTGCATCAATGACAGAGCGTGACCAATATCGAGCGCCGCCGCCGGCTCATCCGCAAGCAGGGCGCCGGCCGGCGCCGCCAGCGCCCAGGCGACGGCCGCCCGCGCCCGCTCACCACCCGAGAGATCATCCAGCCGCCGGTCCAGCAGCTCCCCCAGATCGAGGGCGGGATCCGGCGCCGCCGGACGCCCGGCCTGCCACCACCCTGCCCCGCGCGCAGCCCCCAGCCGGACCAGATCGCGCACCGTCAGGTTCCAGTGGCTGCGAAACCCCTGGGGCAGATGGGCGATCCGGGTCGCCACCGCCCGCCGGCCGAGCCCCGCCACCGGCCGGCCGTCGATCAGCGCCCGGCCGATCTGGGGGCGGAGCGTGCCGGTCAGCATGCGCAGCGCCGTGGTCTTGCCCGATCCGTTCGGCCCGATCAGGGCCAGCAATTCCCCTGGCCGGACATCGAGCGAGAGATCATCCAGCACCACCCGCCCGCCCAGGCTGAGGGTGACATGGTCGAGGGCAAGGGCCGCCGCACTCATCGCACCCCTCCCCGCGCCCGGCCGAGCAGCAGCAGGAAGACCGGCGCGCCGGCCAGCGCCGTCAGCAGGCCGAGCGGCAGATCGGCCGGCGGCAACAGGGATCGGGCGAGGCCGTCGAAGATTGCAACCAGCGCGCCCCCGGCGAGGGCGGAGGCCGGCAGCAGCAGATGATGTGCCGGGCCGACCAGGCGCCGGGCCAGATGCGGCACCATCAGCCCGACAAAGCCGACAAGGCCGCCCCAGCCGACCGCGATCGCGGTGATCGCGGCCCCGGCGAGCACGGCGAGTTCGGTGAAGCGGCGGACATTCAGCCCCATGGCGCCGGCCGCCTCGTCGCCCAGCCCCAACCGGTCGAGACCGGGGGCGAGCACGAGCGCGAGCGCGAATGCTGCAAGCGTCGCCAGCCAGAGCAGGCCGAGCCCGGCCATGTCGGGCGTGTGGATACCGCCCATGGTCCAGCTCATCACCACCTGCAGATTGACCGTGTCGTCGGAAAGCGCCAGCAGCATCAGCCCGCGCAGGGCGCCGAGTGCGGCCGCCACCGCCACCCCGGCCAGCAGCACGCCGGTGACGTCGGCGATGCCGGCGGCGCGCGCGGCGGCGATCACCACCCAGGTGGCGCCCCAGGCACCGGCGATGGCCAGCACCGGCAGCGCCAGACCCGGCGCCACCGGCAGCGGCACCAGCAGGGCGATCGCGGCACCGACGGCCGCCCCGGGGGCGGTGCCCAGCAGCCAGGGCTCCGCCAGCGGATTGCGGAACACACCCTGGAAGATCGCCCCCGCCAGCCCCAGACAGGCGCCGACCGCCACCGCCGCCAGCACCCGCGGTAGCCGCCAGGCCAGCAGCAGCCGGGTGAAGGGGCTGTCCTCGCCACGCAGCAGCGCCGCCAGATCGGCGATCCGCGCCGGCTCGGTCCCCAGCCAGAGCCCCACCAGGATCGCGGCCAGCAGCAGGGCGATCAGGGCACCGAAGGCCCTCTGCGTCGTCATTGATCGCCCTCCGCCGCCATGATGCAGCTGCCGCCGGCGGTGAAGGCCTCGGGATGGAGCAGCCGGGCCAGCATTTCCGCCCCCTCCACCACCCGCGGCCCCGGGATCAGCAGCAGCGCGCGGTTGACCGCATCGACCCGGCCGGCGCGGACCGCACGGATCCCCTCCCAGCCCGGGCGCTGCATCAGGGCCGGCACCCGCGCCGGTGGGCCGGCGATCAGGATCCGGTCGGGATCGGCCCGCCAGACCGCCTCTCCCGACACCCGCCCCAGCCGGTCGCGGCCGGCGAAGACGCTGACACCGCCCGCCGCGCGCAGGATGTCGCCGGTATAGGTGGCATCGCGGATGGTGAAGGCGGCGCCGCGCTCGTCACTGCCGGTTTCCAGATAGACCGGCACGGGCGGCCGCCCCTCCAGGCAGGCGCCGAGATGCGCGATCCGGGCCCCCATACGGTCGGCGACCGCATCCGCGGCCGCCTCGCGCCCGGTGGCGCGCCCCAGGCGGCGGATATTGGCCTGAATATCCGCCAGCCGGTCATGGGTCAGCACCAGGGCGGGGATGCCGATCCGGCCCAGCGGATCGACCAGCCCCGCCGCCGCCTGGCGCGCCGGGGTCATCACCACCAGATCGGCATCGAGCCGCGCGATCGCCTCTACCGAAAAGCCCAGCCGGCCGCCGACCCGGGCGGTGCGGGCGACCAGATCCGGCGGCCAGCGCGTCCAGGCCTCGATCGCCACGATGTCGGGTCCGGCGCCGATCGCGGCCAGCATTTCGACATTGCTGGAAAAGATCGCGACGATCCGGCGCGGCGGCGCCGGGATCGTCACCGTGCGCCCCAGCGCATCGGTCACCTGCCGCGGCCAGCCTTCCGCCGCCGCGACGGGGCCGGCGGCGATGCAGGTGAACAGGATCAGCAGAAGACCGATGGCCCGCATCGTCAGAAGCGATAGGTCAGGCCGACATAGGCCGCCCGCCCCGCCTGGCTGTTGCCGGTGCCGCCGCCATTCGACGACACCGGATCGCCGAGCGAGGGCACGGTGTCGGTCGCGATGAACAGCGGGTGGTCGTTCACATCGAACAGGTTGTCGACGCCGGCGAACAGCGTCAGCGTCTCGGTCACGAACCAGTCGCCGCGCAGGTTCATCAGCCAGCTCGATCCCTTGCGATGGACATAGCGGCTGTCGGGCTCGGCCCCCGCCACCAGGCTTTCTTCGGTATCGTAATAGAGCGGGCCGCGGAACACAGCCGTGGTGGTCAGGCTCCACACCCCGGGCTGGCCGGTGGTGACGCCGAGCGCCGCCTGGGTTTCATGCATGCGCTGCAGCTTGTCGGTAGAGGGCCCGGTCAGGGCCGCATCGGCGCCCTTGTCGCGCATCTCGAAATTCCACACGCCGGAGCCGCGCGCGATCAGGGTCCAGCCGTCCCAACCCAGGCGCCGGGCGATGTCATAGGCCGCCTGCAGCTCCAGCCCGCGGATCACCGCATCGCCCGCGGAATTGGCATAGGTCCGCTCATCCGGCCCGGTGGTGACGGTGGTGATCCGGTCGGTGATGGTGTTCTGGAACAGCGCCAGATCCAGGAACAGCGGCCCATCGGCATGGGCGGCGCCGATTTCGTATTGCAGGCTGCGTTCGGGATCGAGGTTCGGGTTGCCGAAGGTGCGGCCGCCGCCGACGGCGGTGAAGTCCGCCGCAAGCTCGGTGCCGGTCGGCGCGCGGAAGCCGGTGGCGACGCCGGCCCTGAGGGTCACCGTCGGCCAGGCCGCCCAGGCGGCGCCGACACTCCAGGTGACATCGTCCCAGCTTTCGGTGCGCTCCACCAGCAGCGGCTGGTTGGGGGTGGCCCTGGTCGAGACCCGGCCATAGGTCCAGCGGGCGCCGGCCCGCAGGGTCAGCGCGTCGTCGAAGGCCCGATGCACGCCCTCGCCATACACGCCGAAATCCTCGGTATCCTGGTTGATGTCATAGGGCGGCACCTGAGAGGTGGCCCCGCCCGAGACCGACTGGCGGAAGCGATCGCTGCGCAGTTTCGCGGTTTCGGCATCGATGCCGAACAGAAGGTCGGTATCGTCCCCCACCGCCAGCCGCGGCGCCAGCTTCAGCCCCAGCACGTCGAGCTGGCGGCGGTTGTCGTCGACCGAAAAGCCCGGCGCACCGCTGCGCTGACGCTCCGACCCCCAGTGAAAGCTGTCGACATCACGCACCGCATAGGCCTGGGCCGAAAGCCCCAGCCCGCCGCCGAATTCGGTGTCCCAGGCAAGATCGAGCGAGGCGTTGCGCCGGTCGTCGGTGTTGTCCAGATCCCATTGCGAGCCGCGGAAGCCGGCATCATAGACACCGTCGGTGCGGAGCGTCAGATCGATGCGCCCGACATCCTCACTCTCGAAGCCCAGCGCCGCCAGACCGCCACCGCGTTTCCAGGCGGTGTTGGCAAGCTGCCCCTCGGGGGTGTGGTAGTCGTCGGAAAGGCCGCCGCCGATGCCGACATAATGGTCGAAGCCGGCCGTGCCGCCGGCATTGGCGGCATGGCCACGGGCCAGGCCGAAGGATCCGGCACGGGCGGTGATCTCGCTGCCCGGGTCCTCGGTGGCGCCGCTGCGGGTGACCAGGTTGACCACGCCGCCGATCGCCTGGGCGCCGTAGATCACCGAGGCCGGGCCGCGGATGATCTCGATCCGGTCCAGATCGTCGGGCGAGAGCTTGGAGAGATTGGCGGTGCCGGCACGGCGGCCGTTCATCAGCACCGTCACCTGGCTGCGCCAGTCGCGGCCCTGGCCGTCGGTCGCGCCGCCGCGGATGTTGAACGAGGTCTGGCCCGGGCTCCAGTCGCTGAAGAAGCCGACGGCGTTTTCGGCCAAAAGATCGGTCACCGACCGGGCGGACGACCGGCGGATGGTAGCGGTATCGATCACCTGCACGGTGCCGGCGGCCCGGGCGCGGGGTTCGTCGCGGCCCTGGGCGGTGATCAGCATGCGGTCGAGTTCGGTGGCGGCGTCGGCCTCCGCCGCATCGGGAAGACAGGCGACGGAGCAGGACAGGGCCAGCACGCCAAGGGCGGGCCGGCGCAGAGAGGTGATGCGCATGGACGGACGATCCGGTTTCTTATGATTTGTTCAGCTGTGCCAGAGGAAGACGGCGGAGAGCTTGGGCGCCTCGGCGATCACCCCGCCATCGGCTTCGACCAACGCCAGATCGAGATGACGATCGAGCCGCGCCTCCAGATCGTCCACCGCATGACCGCGGCGGCCCAGATGGTCGAGCATATGCGCACGTGCGGCGGCACGGTCGGGAAACAGCGCCCGGAAGGTCCAGGGCACCAGATGGACCGTATCGGGGGCAAGGTCGCCCCCCAACTCGTCGAGCGCCGGCCGGTCGCCGGGGGTGATGTCTTCACCATGAAGATGGGATGGCAGGAAACCCGCCAGGCACCAGCTGCGCGGCCCCGCCTGGGCCGGCACGATCCAGGCGAGCATCCGGCCGAGCGGCCGGGTGCGGGCATGCAGCGCCCGGGCCTGGCCGATCGGCCCCGGAATATTGGCGCAGAGCACCAGATCGGCCGGCGCCGCCGGATCGGCGGGCGCAAGCTCCTGCCAGACGGCGTCGCGGATCTCGATCGACAGGTCGGGCCGCGCCTCGGCAAGCCCGGCCAGCCGGCCGCGCATATGGGCATTGGGTTCGATGGCGCACCAGCGCCCGCCGCGGGCGATCACGGCCTGGCCGAGCAGGCCCGATCCGGCGCCGATATCGATCAGGCTGCGCGGCCGGCCGCCGTAAAGCGCACGAAGCGTATCGCCCAGATTGCGGGCATAGTCCGACCGCGCGAGTTGTTCGGCGAAGAAGGCGGCATCGGCATCCGCCCAGAGGGCGGATGGTGGGCTGGCAAATGGAGAGCTGGCCGCGGCCGATGGCACGGCAGCCCGGGGCGTGGCGGACATCTTGGGCCTCACCTGCGTGGCACGTCACCGCAGGCCGGATCCGGGTGGAGCATTCCCCCCGGATCGCCATCGATACACCCCGACCGATGGGCACGCGCGTGACCACGAATGACGGCAGGTCTCCTGGCTCACGGGTCATCGCCGGTCCGTCGCCTTCCCGGCGCCCCGATATGCCGGGCAACCAGTGGCATCGCTGACGGCCAGCTCGCCGTCTACAGTTGCGGGGGCAGCCGGGGCCTGACGCGGATCACCGCCTGCACCCCGTTCCCTTTTGATCCCCGAGGGGAACCGTCGCGGATGACGATAGTGGAGCCGCCCATGACTGGTCAAGCATCCCGCCCTCCTGGTTATTGATACGATATAACATAACATTTTCAGATGATGCAACGCCCCCGACAGACATGCTGCGGGGGCCTCGGTCAGATGAACAGATCACCGGCGGATACGAAGCGCACACCGGCCGCCGTCATCTCGGCGCGTGCGCGGTCCAGCGAGCCGTCGGTATCGATGGCCCGGCAGGCATCTTCCACCAGAACCACCTCGAAACCGGCGGCCCGGGCGTCGAGCGCCGTCCAGGCGACACAGAAATCGGTGGCGAGCCCGCAGACGAAAACCCGCTTGACGCTGCGCGAGCGCAGATAGCCGTCGAGCCCGGTGGCGCTGCGCCGGTCGGCGGCGAGGAAGGCCGAATAGCTGTCGACCGTGGCGTCGTCGCCCTTGCGGATGATCAGCCGGGCATGGGGCAGATCCAGATCGTCATGCAGCCTGGCGCCATGGCTGCCCTGCACGCAATGGTCGGGCCAGAGCACCTGGGTGCCATAGGCAAGCTCCGCGGTCTGGAACGGCGCCTTGCCGGCATGGCTGGAAGCGAAAGAGGCATGGCCGGCCGGGTGCCAGTCCTGGGTCAGCACCACCTCGGTGAACAGCCGTCCGATCCGGTTGACCACCGGCACGATCTCGTCGCCGCCGGCGACCGCCAGCGCGCCGCCGGGCATGAAGTCATATTGCGGATCGGTCACGATCAGCGCATCGCCGGCGCCCGGACGCAGCCGCAGGGCCTCGGCGCGCGCCTCGGCTTCGGCATGACGGCGGCGACGGGACGACCGGCGACCGCCGGTCTCGGCCGAGGCGCCGCCGGTCTCGGCCTGATCCAGCGCCTCGCGGCGGCGGCGATAGGACGGGAAGGCCGCCAGTTCCTCGTCGCGCGCGCCCCGGATCATCAGCCCGTGCAGGAAGCCACGCAGCGAGCGGACCTCCTGCCCGGTCAGATCGGCACGCAGGAACATTGCCTGCAGATTGCGCAGCATCGTCGGCCGCATCTGCCGGTTGCGCACCACCCCCGACCAGTCGAGCGCCTGGCCCAGATGCTCCAGGAAGGCATCGATCTCCTGCTTGCTCGCCCGGCCATAGCGGCCGAAATCGAGCTGCACCGGCACGGTCTCGTCGCGTGCGGTGAACCATTCATACGAGACCAGCGCCACTGCCTGGGCAAGGTTCAGCGAGGCGAAAGCGGGGTTGAGCGGCACCGTCAGGATCAGATCGGCCAGAGCCACATCGTCATTCTCAAGCCCGGTGCGCTCGGGGCCGAACAGAATGCCGACCCGGCCGCCGGCCTCGACATGGCCGCGCATGCGCGCCGCCGCCGCGGCGGGTGTCGCCACCGGCTTCACCATGTCGCGCGGCCGCGCGGTGGAGGCGACCACGAAATCCAGATCGGCGACCGCATCCGCCACCGTCGCATAGATCCGGGCGTTGTCGAGCACCGCATCGGCGCCCGAGGCCAGAACCCGCGCCCGCTCGCTCGGCCATTCGCAGCGCGGTGCCACCAGACGCATGTCGGTCAGGCCGAAATTCAGCATCGACCGTGCGGCCGAGCCGATATTGTCGGCGATCTGGGTGTTCACCAGGATGATGGCGGCCTGGTTGCCGACGGCACCTTCAATGCCACGGGTGGCGGCCGCCTTGGGCGGCCGCTGCTCGGACTGATCGGTCATGCGCTCATATATCTTGTTGCTGCGAAGGGAGCCGGCCGCCGGGCAAAGTATCCTCAGGCGACGCTATTGGCCGCCGCAACCTCTGCCGCCGCCTGCACCGATCCCCCGGCGCGATAGAGCCGCCAGGTGATGCCGTCGGCCAGCGCCTCGTAAGAGGCATTGACGACGTTAGCCGAGACGCCGACCGTCGACCAGTGGTCGCCGGCGGTATCGGCACTTTCGATCACCACCCGGGTCACCGCATCGGTGCCGGTGCCGTCCGGGGCCGACATGATCCGGACCTTATAATCGACCAGCCGCATGTCGCGCACCGGCTGATAGGTCTGGGCGATCGCCCGGCGGAGCGCAGTGTCGAGCGCGTTGACCGGGCCGTTGCCCTCTGCCACCGCCATCACCGGCACCCCGCCGACCGAGATCTTGATCGTCGCTTCCGACAGGGTCACCAGCTCGCCGCGGGCATTGTAGCGGCGCTCGTCGATCACCCGGAAGGACAGCAGGCGGAAATATTCCGGCACCTCGCCCAGCGCGCGACGGGCGAGCAGCTCCAGGCTGGCCTCGGCGCCGTCATAGGCATAGCCCATATGCTCGTTGGCCTTCACCTGCTCCAGCAGGGTCGGCAGGCGCGGATCCGACGGGTCGACCTCGATGCCGATCTCGGCGAGCCGCGCCAGAAGATTGGCCCGGCCGGCCTGGTCCGAGACCAGCACATGGCGCTGATTGCCGACCTGTTCCGGGCGGATATGCTCATAGGCGCGCGGATCCTTGAGCACCGCGCTCGCATGCAGCCCGCCCTTATGGGCGAAGGCGGCGGCGCCGACATAGGGCGCATGGATGTTGGGCGCCCGGTTCATCCGCTCGTCGAAGGCGCGGCTGACGCTGGTCAGATGGGCGAGCCCGGCCTCGTCGACCCCGGTCGTATAGCCCATCTTCAGCATCAGGGTCGGCAGCAGGGTCACCAGATTGGCATTGCCGCAGCGCTCCCCCAGGCCGTTCAGCGTGCCCTGGATCTGGCGCACCCCGGCACGGACCGCCGCCAGGCTGTTGGCGACGGCATTGCCGGTGTCGTCATGGCAGTGGATGCCCAGCCGCTCGCCGGGAACGATCGTCGCCACATGGGAGACGATGTCCTCGATCTCATGCGGCAGCGTGCCGCCATTGGTGTCGCAGAGCACCACCCAGCGGGCGCCGGCCTGATACGCCGCCCTGACGCAGGCCAGCGCATAGTCGGGATTGGCCTTGTAGCCGTCGAAGAAATGTTCGGCATCGAACATTGCCTCGGCCTTGACCCGCGCGGCATGGCCGATGCTGTCCGACACCATGCGCAGGTTCTCGTCCAGATCGACACCCAGCGCCACGGTCGCCTGGAAATCCCAGCTCTTGCCCACCAGACACACCGCCTGGACCGGCGCGTTCAGCACCGCGGACAATCCGGGATCGTTCTCGGCCGAACGCCCCGACCGCCGGGTCATGCCGAAGGCCGAGATCCGCGCCCGCTGCATCCGCGGCAGATCGCCGAAGAAGGCGTCGTCGGTCTGGTTGGCCCCGGGCCAGCCGCCTTCAATATAGTCAATGCCCAGCCGGTCCAGTTCACGCGCAATCGCGGCCTTGTCGGCCGCCGTGAAATCAACGCCACGGGTCTGCGCGCCATCGCGCAGCGTGCTGTCGTAAAGATAGATGCGCTCACCGGACATGGGATCGTATTCTCCGTCGATCGGCTGTTCCGGGACATGTCTAGCACCCGGAACCAGCCGATGCGAAACGAAAATACGCAGATCACGCCTGCGACTCGAGCCTGCTCAGGTTCTGAACAGGTCCTTCGCTGCCGCAACATCACCGGACCCTGGAAAAGCGACCTCGTCAATCTCCGCAGCTGCGATCTCAAGATGCTCTGCGAGCACCGCTTTAATCAACGAACGCACGTCCGTCACCGGCATGAGGTCTCGGTTCTGATAAAGCGCCTTCTCTGTCAGGCCCGGCCATTCACCATGGATCCGACCACCATTGATGCGCCCCCCTCCCAGGAAGGCAAAGCCGCCGGTCCCATGATCAGTTCCAGCACTTCCATTGACTCGCACAGTCCGACCAAATTCCGAGACACCGAGGATGACCGTATTTGCCCAGACCTCTTCGCCCAGAGATTCACGCATGCTTGCAAGTCCGTCCGCCAGAGCCCGTGCGGCAACGAACATACGCCCGTCAACAGTCCCCTGATTGCTGTGGGTGTCCCAGCCTTCCGAGGAAATTACTGCAAGGCGGGGACCGTCGGGCCTGGCGAGCATCTTCGCAGCGGAAACGAAGACCTGGATCTGCGGACGGCCATAGCCCAGAGAACCCGTCGCCTGCGCTGCGTCGCGAATTTCGTCCGCGAAGGCCGCAAATCGAGGATCATGACCATAGACTTGGGCCATGCGTTCAATCACATCGCCGGACGGCAACTTGATGTCGGCCGGCGGAATATTAGTCACCCTGGGCGCTCCCAACAGGACAGCGGGCATACCACCGTCAACGGTAACAGCGGACAGGTGACCTCCATGCTGTTTCATGATGCGACCGAGCCAACCACTATCCACTTTCGAGGGATCGCTCATGCCGCTTTCAAGGATCGCCTGGCCATCGAAGTGGGATCGGTCCCGATATTGGGAAGACACCGCCGAAGCGAAGAGAAGTTGCCGGTCATCGTACCAAGGCTTGACCGGCTGGAAGGCCGGGGTGAGACCGAACAGGTCATTAACAGGCAGCACCTGTTCAGGACCGAATGCAAGCTTCCCTCTCAAAGTGGCGTAGTCCGGGTCACCGATCGGCGGCATCACGCCAAGCGCATCAACGGCTCCGCGCATGATAATCAGTATGAAACGCCTCTCAGCAACGACGGACGAAGCCCGAGCACGACCAGCGACAAAGCCGACCCGGAGCGAAGCGAGTGTCGCCGCACCAGTAGCAGCACCATGAAGAAAACTCCGGCGGGACAAGGGCATGGAAGTATTCCTTTCACCGCAAACTAAAATCGGGAGAGGCGGCAATCAGGCTAAAGGCGTCCTTGGGTGTCGGTGCTCCCTTCAGGGTACGGATCACGTCCTGATTAGCCCCATGAAAGTACACCGACAAAGCCTCGTCGACATCGCTGCGCACTCCGAAATGTTGGTACATCCTGCCAGCAAGTCCTGCACGTAATAGCATGTAGCCCGGCGTAAACCACACGTCGCGATCATCGGGCCACCCCTTGGGCGATCGCGCTGCATGCACCCGATGGCCGAGGGTCAATACCGCAGAAGTGATCTCAGTTGCAGCGTCACGGCCCTTCATGCCACACAGGCTTCCAAAGGCCACAGCCCAATCTTCAGGAAGCAAGACCTTCCGGCCACCAGGCTTCCAGCTTGCAGGATGGTCAATCATCACGCTAAGCACGGCAGCCAAACAGCCATCCTCTGCAAGAAACACCTCGGCCATATTTTGGACCAGTTCCTCAGGAGGCCGATCATCAATAAAGTACTTTGCAACTTTATATGAGATAAAACGTGCCGTCGATGGATGGCTTGCGAGAAAATCGAGAAGGTCGTCAAGCTCCTTCTCTCCGCCCTCTGCAATACGATGCTCCATGATCGACTTATCACCAGGCTCATGTCGATCAGATACAAATCGCATATCGAAGGGGGCGTTTCGGTTATAGATCTGAACGACCCATCCAGTAAGTATCTTCGCAGCCTCACGCACGTCGCTCTGAGTATAGCCTCCGGATACGCCGAGCGTGTGCAGCTCCAGAAGTTCCCGCCCCAAATTCTCATTTAGCCCGACATCGCTTCTCGCTGCGGCTGGAGAGTGAGGACCGAAAGACATGTGATTGCTGAGATATACATGCATCATGGGATGGTGCATCACCGCACCCAGCAAATCGCGGAATCTGCCGGTAACATATGGGCGGATGGCCTCCGCCTCATAAATATCAGTCACCCCCCGCAACGTAGCTTGAGCCATGGAAATAGTGAAATGTTCAAAGAAGAAGCGAACAAGTCGCTCGCGAAATGGATCAGGCGTATCAAGAGCAGTCATGACCCGCCCCTCCCGGATGCCGCGCACATATCCGGTAAAAACGCGGTACCAATCCACCTTCTCCCGAGCTCGTTCCTCAGGTGTGGGATATCGGATCGCCCAGCGTTCGCTGAGTTCGGGCAAAACCGTACGGGTAAAGACCGGTCGTTCCGGATCGAGTTGAGCCTTGAGCCAGCCTTTTGGATCACGCCTGACGGCATCAGCCAGATCACGTCGATACCCGGTACCAAAACGGGTCATCGCGAGGGTCGCCTCGGATGAGATCATCACGTCGTCCTTTCACGGCCGGAGGGCCGTCGATAGATGTCCGCGGGGCAAGGGTACTGCACCCGCGTTACCGGACGAAATGGCGATTTCGTGGCAAACTTTTTGTCTTTGTGCGCCCCGGTCCTATCAGCCGCGCTTCCAGCGCGTGCCGTCGGGCCCGTCTTCCAGCACCACGCCGCGTGCCTTCAGATCGTCGCGGATCCGGTCGGCGGTGGCGAAGTCGCGGTTGCGGCGCGCAGCCAGACGCTCGTTGATCAGATGCTCGATCTCGGCCTCGTCGGGGCCGGTCTCGCCGCCCGAGGCGGGGCCGCCGCGGAACCAGGCTTCGGGGTCGAGCCGCAGCAGGCCGAGCGCATGCCCCGCCCCCAGGATCTGCGCCTTCAGCCGGGCCCGTTCGGCCCGATCGGTGGTGCGGTTCGCCTCCCCCACCAGCTCATGCAGATGCATCAGCGCAAGCGGGGTGTTGAGGTCGTCTTCAAGCGCCGCACGCACCGCGTCGGGATAGACGCGGCAATCGCCGTCGGGCTCGATCTCGTCCATCAGCCGCAGGGTGTTGTAGAAGCGGTCGAGCGTCTGCTTCGCCCGCTCCATACCCTCCTGCGTCCAGTCCAGCGGCCGGCGGTAATGGGTCTGGAGCATCAGCAGACGCACCGCCTCGCCCGGCACATGGCCCAGCAGGTCGCGGACGGTGAAGAAGTTGCCGAGCGATTTCGACATCTTCTCGCCGTCGACATTGATGAAGCCGTTATGCATCCAGTAGCGGACGAACAGCGCGCCGTCATGGGCGCACTGGCTCTGGGCGATCTCGTTCTCGTGATGCGGGAAGATCAGATCCTGGCCGCCGCCATGGATGTCGAAGGTCTCGCCCAGATGGGCCTCGGCCATGGCCGAGCATTCGATATGCCAGCCCGGACGGCCGCGGCCCCAGGGGCTGGACCAGCCGGGCTGATCATCGGCACTCGGCTTCCAGAGCACGAAATCGGCGGCATCGCGCTTGTAGGGCGCCCCCTCCACACGGGCCCCCGCCACCATCTCTTCCCGATCGCGACGCGACAGCCCGCCGTAATCGGGCATCGACGGCACGCTGAACAGCACATGGCCCTCGGCCTCGTAGGCATGATCCTTGGCCATCAGCCGGCGGATCATGTCGATCATCTGTGGGATATGCTCGGTCGCGCGCGGCTCGATCGACGGCGGCAGCGCGTTCAGCTCGCCCATATCCTCGTGGAACATCAGCGCGGTGCGGGCGGTCAGGGTCTCGATCGCCTCGCCGCTTTCCTTCGCCCGCACGATGATCTTGTCGTCGACATCAGTGATGTTGCGGACATAGGTGACGCGCGGATAGCTCGCCTTCAGCAGGCGGTAGAGGGTATCGAACACCACCACCGGCCGGGCATTGCCGATATGCGCGCGGTCATAGACCGTGGGGCCGCAGACATACATCCGGATATGGTCCGGATCGATCGGCTCGAAAGCTTCCTTGGCACGGGTGCGGGTGTTGTAGACGGAAAGCGCCATGATGGCTCGTCCTCGGGCAGGCAATCAAAGACGGGCGAACGGCGGAGGCGCCGGCCGGTTGAATCAGGTGGCCGCGGGCGTCAGGCGTCCCGACCCGAAAGCCGGGCCGCGGCACGCGCGGCGCCGATCATCGGTAGCAGCTTTTTCAGCTCCGGTCCATGCTCGGCCGCGGTCAGCGCCAGACGGAGCGGCCTGAAAAGCCCCCGCCCCTTCACCCCCGTCAGGCCCTGAATCCCGCGGGTCCAGGCGCTCCAGGTCGTCTCGTCCCAGGGCTCCGGCGGCAAGGTGTCGCGGGCCGCGGCAAGCACCGCCTGCGACGTCTCGTCGGCCTCGATCCCCGGCGTCACCGGCCCGGCCACGACCTGCCACCAGCGGCCCGCCTCGGCGATCCGCTCGATATTGCCCGCGACGGCATCCCAGAACGGGGCCACCAGATCATCGGGCACGCCCAGCCCGACCAGCCGCGCGCGCACGCCCCCGGCATCCAGACGCCGGATCTGCCGGGCATTCAGCTGGACCAGATCGGCGGGGTCGAAACGGGCGGCCGCCCGGCCGAAGCGGCTGATGTCGAAGCTCGCCACCAGTTCGTCCAGGCCCGCGACCGGTTCGATCGCATCCGAAGTGCCGAGCCGGGCGAGGAAGGCCGCCACCGCCAGCGGCTCCATGCCGTCCTCGCGCAGTTCCGCCACCGCAAGCGAGCCGACGCGCTTGGAAAGCCCGGCGCCGCCGGCATCCAGCAGCCAGGCCAGATGGCCGAAATGCGGTTCGGCGGCCCCCAGCGCATGGAACAGCTGGATCTGCGCCGCCGTGTTGGTGATGTGGTCCTCGCCGCGGATCACATGGGTGACGCCGGTCTCGGCGTCGTCGACCACGGTGGCGAGCGTATAGGTGGGGGCACCGTCGGCGCGGATCAGCACCGGATCGGACAGCGATCCGGCATGAACGTCGATCCGGCCGCGGACCAGATCCTCCCAGGATGTCTCGCGGTCATCCAGCCGGAAGCGCCAGTGCGGCCGGCGGCCGGTGGCCTCCAGCGCCGCACGATCGGCATCGGAAAGGGCCAGCGCCGCACGGTCATAGACCGGCGGCCGGCCGGCGGCCAACTGGGCCGCACGCCGCGCCGACAGCTCTTCCGGGGTTTCGTAACAGGGATAGAGCCGGCCGCAGGCGACCAGGCGTTCGAAAGCGGCGGCATGGCGATCGGCGCGTTCGGTCTGGCGGAAGCTCTCGTCGGCCGGAATGCCCAGCCAGTCGAGATCGGCCAGAACGCCCGCCACATAGTCCTCGCGGCTGCGCTCGCGATCGGTGTCATCGATCCGGAGTTGCATCACCCCGCCATGGGCGCGGGCATAGAGCCAGTTCACCAGCGCGGTGCGGGCATTGCCGACATGGAGACGTCCGGTCGGAGACGGCGCGAAGCGGGTCTTGACGGTCATATGGGCCGATACTCGGTGGAACCAGGGCAGATGGCCGCGCCGGTCCGCAGCCGCGGCGCCGACAGGGCGGCGGCCGGGCCTCAGGCCCGGTCGCGGAAGCGGTTGGTGATCGGATAGCGTCGGTCGCGCCCGAAGGCACGGCCGGTGATCTTCACACCCGGGGGCGATTGGCGACGCTTGTATTCCGCCACATAGAGCAGGCGGGCGATACGATCGACCTCGTCGCGATCCTGGCCCTGCTCCACCAGCACCCGGTGGGGCAGCTCCTTCTCGACCAGGCCTTCCAGAATGGCATCCAGCCGTTCATAGGGCGGCAGGCTGTCCTCGTCCTTCTGATCCTCGCGCAGCTCGGCCGATGGCGGCTTGGCGATCACCCGCTCGGGCATCACCGGCCCGTCGGGGCCGAGCGCGCCTTCCGGCTTCTGGGCATTGCGCCAGCGCGACAGCTCGAAGACCGTTATCTTGTAGACGTCCTTCAGCACCGAATAGCCGCCGCACATGTCGCCATAAAGCGTGGCATAGCCGACCGACATCTCGGACTTGTTGCCGGTGGTCAGCACCATGTCGCCGAACTTGTTGCTCATCGCCATCAGGATGACGCCACGGATGCGCGACTGAATGTTCTCTTCCGTCACATCCGGGCCGCGATTACCGAAGACCGGCGCCAGCATGGTCGAGAAGGCCTGCACCGCCGGCTCGATCGGGATCTCGTCCAGCCGCACGCTGCAAAGTTCGGCACAAAGCGCCGCATCGTCCAGGCTGTCGCGGCTGGTATAGCGGGACGGCATCATCACCGCGCGGACCCGATCCGCCCCCAGCGCGTCCACCGCCACCGCCAGCGACAGGGCACTGTCGATGCCGCCCGACAGGCCCAGCACCACGCCCGGGAAGCCGTTCTTGTTCACGTAATCGGCCAGGCCCAGCATCATCGCCGAGTAGATCGCCTCCAGCACCTCGGGCTCGGGCGACAGCGGGCCAGCCTCGGCCACCACCTCGCCCGCCTCGGTCCGGCGGATATGGGCAGGCGTGGTGCCGCTGATCCAGGCCGGCGCCTGAACCTTCAGCGCGCCGTCGCGGTCGAGCACGAAAGAGGCACCGTCGAAGACCAGCTCGTCCTGGCCGCCGACCAGATTGACATAGGCGAGCGGCAGGCCGGTTTCGTGCACCCGCGCCACCGCGTGGGCCAGACGCTGGTCGCGCTTGTCGACCTCATAGGGGCTGCCGTTGATCACCAGCAGGAATTCGGCCCCGCTTTCGGCCAGGCATTCGGCCGAATCCGGCCGCCACATATCCTCGCAGACCATCAGCCCGACCCGCCAGCCGCGGATCACCACCGGCCCGGCCGGCGGCGCCAGATCGAAGACCCTGAGCTCGTCGAACACGCCATAATTGGGCAGCGCATGCTTGCGCACCACGCCGGTGACGTGGCCACCATCCAGGACATAGGCCGCGTTGTAGAGCTTGCCGCCCTCGGCATGGGGGGCACCCACGATCAGCGCCGGCCCGCCATCGGCGGTCGCGGCCGCCAGCATGTCGAGCGCGGATGCCACCGCGCGCATCAGCGCCGGCTTGCGCACCAGATCCTCGGGCGGATAGCCGATCAGCGACAGCTCGCCGGTGACGCAGAGATCGGCGCCCTGTTCCGCCGCATGTTGCCGTGCCTCCAGCAGCTGCCGGGCATTGCCCTCGACATCGCCGACGACGGGGTTGATCTGGGCCAGGGCCAGGGTCAGAAGCTGGGTCATGTCGGTCCGGATCCTGTCGGAAAGCACGGCACGGAGGGCCGTCAGCGGCGGGGCCGCCGCGACGGCAGCAGGAATTCGCGCCCGACCTTCACGCTCTCGCGCCCATCATACGAGACGATGTCCGCGGTCGCGTAGGTCTCGCTCCACTTCTCGGGCAGGAAAGAGCCGGTGCCGACCACGTCGATCGGGGCTTCGACGCTGCCCATCACCCGGCACTTCTCGGGCCCGAAGCCGCTGGAAGCGACGATGCGCACCTTGTCGAACCCGGCATCGTCCAGGGCGTTCCGCATCTGGAAGATCGCCGCCGCCGAAACGCCGGGGCCGAGCAGCCATTTCAGCTCGGTCTCGCTGCGATAGCGACGGATCGCGTCGGGGCGGTTGCGCTCCAGCGCCGCATAAGACAGCGCCGGATCCAGCCCTTCCAGGAAGCGGCCACCATGGGTGTCGAGCCGCACCGACAGCTTGCCGGCCGCCGCCATCTCGGGGAAGCGGCGGCAGACCGCCAGCGCATCGGTGATCTCGGCGCCGTAATAGTCGACCAGCACGGTCAGCGCATCGCCCGGGAAGGTGTCGACGAACATCTCCGCGGCCCGAAGCGTGGAGCCGGCATAGCCGATCAGCGCATGGGGCATGGTGCCGAAGCCATGGGCATTGCCGAAATGCACCGCGGTCGCATCGGTGGCATTGCCGATGAAGCCCACCGCCCCTTCCGCCTGGGCCGCAGCCGAGCCGACGCTCGCCGCATAGGCCATCATCTCGGCCATTTCGGCACCGGCGCAATGGCGGGCATCCATGGCGAGGAAGGCCGCGCGCGGCAGGGCGACCGCCATGCTCCAGGCGTTATAGGCGGCGACACATGGGGCGCCCAGACGCTGGAGATACACCGTCTCAAGCTCGACCAGCGCCGACATCGGGCCGGTGATGTACATCAGCGGCTCGCCCGCCCCCACCCACGAGCCTTCCTCGTGGCAGGGTTCGATCACGATCTCCACCCCGCGCAGCCGGGCCATCGCCTCGATCCAGTCGATGGCGAGTTTCAGCGTCGCCAGCACCGGGCGGCGCATGAACACGGCATAGGTCACGCTGCGATCGCCGAAACGCTCGACGATGCGCCGCGTGCGCTTGAAGTAGACATCGGTATAGGCGGCGACGAAGTCGTTGGTGGCAGACATGCGCAGCCTCGGCAGTTCCGTGGTGCCGGCGGACATCGCGTCCGCGGATGAGCTGTCGGCAGAAGAGCTGTCGGCAGAGGATGTTCGGGGGCCAGCGGAAGGAATGACGGCGGCCCCGGTCTCCGGGGCCGCCGCATCGGTCCGACCCTTGGGGGTCGCGGATACGGATGTCACCGTGCGGCACCCGCCGCCGCGGCCGGGGCCTGGGGCAGGCCCAGGCGTTCACGACGCAGGGCATCGGCGATCTGGAAGGCCAGTTCCAGGCTCTGTTCGGCATTCAGCCGCGGGTCGCAATGGGTGTGGTAGCGGTCGGCTAGGCCATACTGGTCGATGGCGCGCAGGCCGCCGACGCATTCGGTGACGTCCTGGCCGGTCATCTCGAAATGCACGCCGCCGGCATGGCTGCCTTCGGCCTGATGGACGGCGAAGAAGTTCCGCACCTCGGCCAGCACCCGGTCGACCGAGCGGGTCTTGTAGCCGGTCTCGGTCTTCATGGTGTTGCCATGCATCGGATCGCAGGACCAGACCACCTTGCGGCCCTCGCCTTCGACCTTGCGGACCAGGGCCGGCAGCTTGTCGGCCACCTTGTCCGCCCCCATGCGCACGATCACGGTCAGCCGGCCGGGCTCGTTGGCGGGGTTGAGCGCATCGATCAGGCGCAGCAGCTCGTCCGGATCCATCGACGGGCCGGCCTTGACGCCGATCGGGTTGGCGATGCCCGACATGAACTGGACATGGGCGCCGTCCAGCTGGCGGGTCCGGTCGCCGATCCACAGCATATGGGCCGAACAGGCGTACCAGTCGCCCGAGGTGCTGTCGACACGGGTCAGCGACTGCTCGTAGCCCAGCAGCAGCGCCTCGTGGCTGGTGAAGAAATCGGTCTGGCGCAACTGCGGCGCGGTTTCCGAATTCACCCCGCAGGCGGCCATGAAGTCGAGCGCATCCGAGATCCGCTCGGCCGTCGCGCGGTAGCGTTCGGCCTGTTCGGAGCCGCCGACGAAGGCCAGGTTCCACTTATGCACCAGGTTGAGGTCGGCGAAGCCGCCCTGGGCAAAGGCCCTGAGCAGGTTCAGCGTCGCCGCCGACTGGTTGTAGACCCGGATCAGCCGGTCGGGGTCAGGCTTGCGGGCCGCGGCGTCGAACTCGATGCCGTTGACCATGTCGCCGCGATAGGACGGCAGCGCGACGCCGTCGCGGTTCTCGAAATCCTCCGAGCGCGGCTTGGCGAACTGGCCGGCCATGCGGCCCACCTTCACCACCGGCATGCCGGCGCCATAGGTCAGCACGACCGCCATCTGCAGCAGCACGCGGAACGTGTCGCGGATGTTGTTGGGGCTGAACTCGGCGAAGCTCTCGGCGCAGTCACCGCCCTGGAGCAGGAAGGCCTTGCCTTCGGCGACGCGCGCAAGATGCGCCTTCAGGCGCCGCGCCTCGCCGGCAAAGACCAGCGGCGGATAGCCCGCAAGCTCGGCCTCGACGCGCGCGAGATGCGCAGGATCGTCGTAGGTCGGCTGCTGCTTGATGGGCAGCGCGCGCCAGGCTTGCGGGGTCCAGGTGGCAGGCATCGGGTCTCGGTCCTCGCGGGCGTCGGGATCGGCGGGCCGATCTGGTCGGACGGCTTTACGTGGTGCGTTGGGCGGGACGTGAGCTGGTCACGGAGAAGGCACGGCCGGCACCGGATGCCGGCCGGAGAGACAAAGAGCGGCGGCGGCAACGCGCCCCCCATGGACCGGATCTTCTCCGGCCCCCGGACGGTCGCCGGTTTCGAACCTATACCGCCGCCCCCGGTGGTTTTCAAACAAAACGCGGGCCGGAAGATGATGCAACACCGCCGCACGACCGATCAGTGACGGATGTAATATCCGGCAAGCCGGCTTTGTGCATTGCAACAAATACCTGCGCGTTCAGCCTCTCTGCCGTCTCAATCCTTCACCGGACTGCGCATGGTGACGAATTCCTCGGCCGCACTCGGGTGCAGGGCGATCGTCTCGTCGAACTGCTTCTTGGTGGCGCCGCAGGTGATCGCGACCGCCAGCGACTGGATGATTTCGGCCGCATCGTCGCCGACCATATGGGCGCCGAGCACGCGGTCGCTGGCACCGTCGACCACCAGCTTCATCAGCACCCGGGTCTCGCGGCCGGTCAGCGTGTGCTTCATCGGCCGGAAGCGCGCCCGATAGATCCGGATCGAGGCATACATCCGCCGCGCCGCCTCTTCCGTCAGGCCGACCGTGCCCACCTGGGGGGTGCAGAACACGGCGGTCGGCAGGGTGTCGTAGCGCAGCCGGTAGGTGTTGTCGTTATAGAGCCGCTCCGCCAGCGAGCGCGCCTCGGCGATCGCAACCGGGGTCAGCTGGAAGCGGTCGGTCACGTCGCCCACCGCCAGGATCGAGCGGAGCTGGGTCTCGTAGCGATCATTCACCACGATCGCGCCGTTCTCGCGGATGTGCACACCCACCTCTTCGAGCCCGAGGCCGGCGGTGTTGGGCACGCGGCCGGTCGCGAACATCACCTGGTCGGCCTCCAGCACCTCACCCGAGGTGAGGGTGACGGCGAACCCGTCGGCCAGGCGATCGATGCGCACCGGCTCGACACCGGTGCGGAAGCCGATGCCGCGCGCCTGCATCTCGCCCTCGACGGCGGTGCGGATATCGGCGTCGAAGCCGCGCAGGATCCTGTCGCCGCGCAGCACCAGCGTCGTCTGCGTGCCGAGCGTGGAGAAGATCGAGGCGAATTCCGTGGCGATATAGCCGCCGCCGATGATCACCAGCCGTTCGGGGCGCTCGGTCAGATCCAGCGCCTCGTCCGAGGTGATGACGTGCTCGATGCCCGGGATCTTCGGCAGATAGGCATGGCCGCCGGTGGCGATCAGGATCCGTTCGGCGGTGACGGTGCGCCCGTCGACCTCCACCTCGTGCGGGCCGGTAACCCGGCCGCGGCCGCGCAGCACGGTCACGCCCGAATTGGCCAGCATCGTCTCGTAGATGCCTTCCAGCCGCTCCAGCTCGCGGTTCTTGGTGCGGATCAGCGCGCCCCAGTCGTGGCTGGCGCCCTCGATCGTCCAGCCGAAGCCGCGGGCATCCTCGATCTCGTCGCGGAAATGCGCACCATAGACCAGGAGCTTTTTGGGCACGCAGCCCCGCAGCACGCAGGTGCCGCCCACCCGGCCCGCTTCGACGATGGCGACACGGGCGCCGTATTCGGCTGCGCGCCGCGAGCCTGCGACGCCGCCCGATCCGGCGCCGATGGTGAGCAGGTCGTAATCGTACATGCGTTCGCGTCTCCTGGCGTTCGCGTCCCTGGGTGCGTCGTCGTCCGGCAGGGGCAGACGGGCCGGGACCCGCCCTGCCCCACCGGTCCGGATCAGGCGCCGATGCCGCCGATCAGGGCGTACTTCACTTCGAGGTAGTCCTCGATGCCGTACTTAGAGCCTTCGCGGCCCATGCCGCTCTCCTTCACGCCGCCGAAGGGGGCGACTTCGGTGGAGATCAGGCCTTCATTGATGCCGACGATGCCATATTCCAGGGCTTCCATCACCCGGAACACCCGGCCGACATCGCGGGTATAGAAATACGAGGCCAGGCCGAATTCGGTGTCGTTGGCATAGGCGACCGCCTCCTTCTCCTCGTCGAAGACGAAGATCGGCGCCACCGGCCCGAAGATCTCCTCGCGCGCCCCCCGCATCTCCTGGGTGGTGCCGAAGACGATGGTCGGCTTGTAGAACCGGCCGCCCAGCTCGTGACGGCCGCCGCCGAGCATGACTTCCGCACCCTTCGAGGTGGCATCGGCCAGAAGCTCGTCGACCTTCTCGACCGCGGCGTCGTCGATCAGCGGCCCCAGGACCACGCCCTGCTCCAGGCCGTCGCCGACCTTCATCCGGGCGACGCGGGCCGCCAGCTTCTCGGCGAAGGCCTTGGCCACGCCGCGCTGGACATAAAGCCGGTTGGCGCAGACGCAGGTCTGGCCGTTGTTGCGATATTTGGAGACGATCGCGCCTTCCACCGCCGCATCCAGATCGGCATCGTCGAACACGATGAACGGCGCATTGCCGCCCAGCTCCATCGACACCTTCTTAACGGTGGCGGCGCACTGTTCGATCAGCACCTTGCCGATCTCGGTGGAGCCGGTGAAGGTCAGCTTGCGCACGATCGGGTTGGAGGTGATCTCGCCGCCGATCGCCGAGGCCGAGCCGGTCACCAGGTTCAACACGCCCTTGGGGATGCCGGCCTCTTCGGCCAGCACCATCAGGGCCAGCGCGGTGAACGGGGTCTGCGAGGCGGGCTTGCAGACCATGGTACAGCCGGCAGCCAGGGCCGGGCCGGCCTTGCGGGTCAGCATCGCCGCGGGGAAGTTCCAGGGCGTGATCGCGCCGACGACGCCCACCGGCTCCTTGGTCACCACGATCCGCTTGCCGGCCGAAAAGGTCGGGATGGTGTCGCCATAGACGCGCTTGGCCTCTTCGGCGAACCATTCGATGAACGACGCGGCATAGGCGACCTCGCCCTTCGCCTCGGCCAGCGGCTTGCCCTGCTCGGTGGTCATGATCCGGGCGATGTCTTCCTGATGCGCCATGATCAGCTCGAACCACTTGCGCAGCAGGGCCGCCCGCTCCTTGCCGGTCTTGGCACGCCAGGCCGGCAGCGCGGCATTGGCGGCCTCGATGGCGCGGCGGGTCTCGGCGGCGCCCATCTTGGGCACGCGGCCGATAACGGCGCCCGTCGCCGGATTGTCGACGGTGATGGTGGCGCCATCATCGGCGCCGACCCAGGCGCCGTCGATATAGCACGCCTCGCGCATCAGACCCTTGTGCGAGAGCTGAATCACCTGAAGTCCTCCCTGGAATGTCTCCCACATGCGGCCTGGCTCCGGGGCGACCGCCCCGGGGGTCCGCACGCGAAACTTCGCCGCCCTCCGGGCCGGCCATGGGTTGAACCCGCCCGAATGCGGCATCAGACTATATGGCGGCCGGGGGTGCCGCAAGGAACCCCCACACGCCGTGGACCCTGTTCCGCGGATCATGCAGGGCTGGAGGATCAGGTCATGCGCCCGCACGGCAACCGGAAGACGACGCACCGCATCGCCATGGCCATGCTTGGGATTGCCCTGCTTGCAGGCGGTCCGGCCCTCGCCGCCGGAAACGAGCCGCCGGAAGAGGGCCATCCGCAAGAAGGGCTGGGCCCCAAGCTCGAACGCCTGGGCCGCGCGGCGGACGAGGCCCTGACGAGCCTGCGCGACGCCATCGAAGACCTGCCCCGCTACGCCGCCCCGGAAATCGACGGCGACGGCAATATCATCATGCGCCGCCTGCCCCAGCACGCCGCCCCGCTGGAGGGCGACAAGGCCCCGGACGAACGCGAGGGCGAGAGGCCGGACCGGGGACGGCCGGTGGAGCGGGATGGCGGGGTATGGCTGTAGAGTATAGGTAAATATTCACCGCCACACGAACTGGTTGCAGCTATCTCATAAGTTAAATTCGTTGACGCCTGTATAAATTCAGAAGAAATTGAACCTGAAGATGGATCCTCGGCAACGTCAGGCGTTTCGGCCTGCTGGATGACGATATGCGCGCAGACAACCTGACAGATCCAGCCTATGCGCGGCTTCCCTCAGGAAGAGCCGGGGACTATTTGGAGAAGCTCGTCCTTGATGGCTTCAAACGGGAACTAGATCAGGAAGAAAATGTCGTTCGAAGTTTGCCATTCTTCGCGACATCTATCGGTATACTAATCACCCTGATCAGCCTTGCTATTCACAATTTGCCAACGGCGGATCATGGTCTATGGATAATATTTATCTATGGGATTCTGATACTATTGATCGCAGATATCTTTGCTCTTCTGTATTTTCTTCATCAGGCAATCCGCACACGTGCGTTTGGTTATCCTATGCACGAGGAAGACCTGCTCGACTATGCAGAACGGCTGATATCGTACTATACGCCGACACCCCCGGCCTCACCAGCAGACAGCAACCCTGAGGCGAATACATTGGAGGTCGTCAGGTCGGATACGCCCGGAGGTGATCTTGACGTCCACGCGATCGTGGAGCGTGCCGTTCTGGAAGACCTTCGCAACGTCTTCATAACACAGTTCGCCAAATCGGCCGGAATCAGCCGCCGTAACAATTGGGCACGCCTGAAAGCCCGCAGCAGAGCCTTCCATTTTCTGATCATGGGGTTGGGCTTCGCGCTCGTACTGATCTGCGTTATGCTTTTTCAGAGCATGATCCATGGAGGATCACATGGAAGACATCGCCTCTCTGGCACAGAAGTTGCGCAACCGCGTGATGCGGGATCCGAAGACGGGACAGGTGATGGAGAAGCCGCAGCCGCCACGGATGCGCAAGGTCGTGAAGGGCTTCTGGACTTACGGGGAAGTCCCGGGGGACGTGGAGGACCTCAGACAGGAGAAGAAGACACGATGAGCGGCAAACCCGTATCTCCTCCAGCGACGTCCGAAACCTCGCAGCCCGCCGACGCGGCAAAGCCTGCACCACCGCCGATGAACTGGACCCGGAAGAATGGTAATGATGCAGGCCGTGAGACGAAGTAACCGGCCTCGCTGTCAGCCGCTTTTGGCCAAAGCCGCCGTGATGGTCCCCGCACATTCGCCGAAGCCGATCCGGTAGCCGTCGCAGTCTGCGTGGCCGGACAGGGTGAGCGTGTCGCCATCCTCCAGATAGGTCCGGGTCGTGGCGTCGGGCAGATGCAGGGGGTCGCGGCCGTTCCAGGTAAGTTCCAGCAGGCAGCCACGGTTTTCGGGCGCGGGCCCCGAGACGGTGCCCGATCCGATCAGGTCGCCGGTGCGCATGGCGCAGCCATTGGCGGCATGATGGCAGAGTTGCTGGACCAGCGAGAAATACATGCGCCGGTAGTTGGTTCGGGTGATGACGGCCTCGGTGCCAACAGACGTGCTCAGCCTTGCGGTCAGGTCGATGTCGAAATGCGCCGGCCGGCCCGCATCGTCCAGATAGGGCAGCAGCGGCAGATGCCGCGCGGGGGCGGCGCAGCGTGCCGCCGCCAGCGCCTCGCGGGTCACGATCCAGGCGCCGATCGAGGTGGCGAAGCCCTTGGACTGAAAGGGCCCGAGCGGCCGGTTCTCCCAGCCCTGGATGTCGCGGGCCGACCAGTCGTTGAGCAGCACATAGCCGAAGATCATTGCCTCGGCCTCGGCCAGGGTGACGGGCTCACCCGGCCGGTTGGGCAGGCCGACCACCGCCCCCAGTTCCAGTTCGAAATCCACCCGCGCCGAGGCGGCGAAAACCGGCATCGTCGCACCGGCCGGCAGAACCTGGCCAAGCGGCCGCCGGACCGGCGTGCCCGAGACCACCACCGTCGAGGCCCGGCCGTTATAGCCGACGGGGATATGCACCCAGTTCTCGGCCAGCGTGTCGGCGCCGCGCAGTGCCATGCCGGCATTGCGGGCATGGTCTTCGCTCGAGAAGAAATCGGTGTATTCGGCAACCGTGAACGGCAGATGCAACTGCACCTCCGTCAGCGGCACCAGCGCCGGACGCAGCTGCGGCGCTTCGGCCGCACCGGCCGACAGCAGGCCGGTCAGCCGCTGCCGCAGGGCCGACCATGCCGCCGTCCCCGCGGCCATGAAGCCATTCCAGGACGGCTGATCGAAGACCGCCGGCAGACCGTCGAGCAGGCCCGCGCGCTGCAGCCGGGCCAGATCCAGCACCTGATCGCCGATCGCGGTGCAGCAGCGCGGCGCATCTCCGCCACGGCTGAACACCCCGCAGGGCAGGTTGTTGAGGGGAAAAGAAGTCTCGGTCTGGTTCGCGCTTGCGACCCAGCTTTCCAGACGCCCGGACATGTGTAGCGGTTTCCTTCAGTCTTGACCGGCGGTCTTCCGGCCGGCAGTGGAGATCCCGCCGGTGATGAACCGCACCAGGTGCTCGCGCATCTCGTCGCGCGCCAGGATCGAGCAGCCGCCGTCCGACAGACGCTCCACCCGGCGGCCGTCATCGCGCTGGCTGACCGAGATCAGCACCGTGCCGACCATGAAATTGTAGAACCAGCAGACTTCGGCGTGATCGAGGTCGGGCGCCGCCGCCGCGATCGCGGCGATATAGCGCCGGGCCATGCCGTCCAGCTCTTCGGCGATCAGGTTCGAGGTCCATTCGGTCGGCATCAGCCGGTTCTTCAGGATCAGATTGGCGAGCAGCCCGCCCTCGGCCGGCGTATCCTCGCGGAAATAGCCGCTGACGAAGCTTTCGACGATCTGGCGGATCCGGACCCGACGCCCCGCGGCGCGGGCCTCGGCCTCCAGCCGGTCCAGCTGCTCCAGCCGGTATTCGGCGCTCCGCCGCGCCACCTGACGGAAGACATCGACGGCCAGATTGTCCTTGGTGCCGAAATGATAGTTCACCGCGGCCACGTTCAGCCCGGCGCCGCGCGCGATGTCGCGGGTGGTGACGGCATCGACGCCGCGCTCGCTGATCAGCATGCGGGCGACCAGCCGGATACGCTCCTTCGGCCCCTCGGCCGGCTGACCCTGTCCCTGGGCTTCCATCTCGGTCATCAATCGGTTCCGGTCGCTCTCTTCACCACACGTGCATAGGCATTGGACGATCCGGCAGCGGTATCGCGGCTTTCCGCCACCCGTTCCGCAATCTCGCCGAAGGCCCGGTCCAGCTTCTCGCGCAGCCCCGCCTGATCGACACCGATCAGCCGGCTGTCGCGCTTCACCACCCGGCCGTCGACCAGCACGGTCACCGCATCGCCCGGCCGTGATTCCAGCAGCAGCATCGCAACCGGGTCGCCCATCGGCATCATATTCAGCCCGCCGGTCGCGAACAGCGCGATATCGGCCCGGGCGCCCTTGCGGAGCGTGCCGATTTCTCCGCCCATCCGCATCGCACGCGCCCCGCCCTCGGTGCCGAAGCGCAGCGCATCGCGCACGGTCAGCCCGATCCTGTCGGGTACGATGCCCTGATCCAGCACCTTCTGATTGTCGATCGCGCGCGCCGTCTGCAGGGCCAGACGCATCTGGGTCAGCATGTCGCCGCCGATATTGGAGGCGATGTCGACACCGAAGCTGGGCAGCCCGCCGGCTTCGATCAGCCGGTTGGTCACCGGCCAGCCCATGCCCATCTGCATCTCGGTCTCGGGCGTGATCGACAGCCCGCCACCCGAGGCGACCAGCCGCTCCAGCTCGTCATCGCCGCACATATTCGCATGGACATGCAGCATGTCCGGCCCCAGACGGCCGCGGCGGTCGAGATCGGCAATGCCGTGGGGCGAGCCGAAAGTGCCGACATGCAGCGTGATCAGCGCGTCGTGGCGCCGCGCGAAGGCCAGCTCCCGATCCGTCACATCCGGCCCGACCAGGCCGAATTCGGTGAGGGCGACGCCGAAATCGAGCAACGGCCCCGCGGTCGCTCGAAAGCTCTGCGCCACCTCTTCCGCATGGCGCAGGCGATCGTCATGGCTGGCGAAGGCCCGCTCGCGCGCCGGCACGTCGTAAAAGCCATAACAGAACACGCCGCGGATGCCGGCATCGGTCAGCCCCTGGATCGCGGCTTCGGCATGCGCGGGGCTGTTCATCAGATGCGAGAAATCGCAAAGCGCGGTGACGCCGGTGTCCAGCGCTTCGAGCGCGCCGGCCAGATTGGCCAGATAGATGTGCTCGGGCGTGTAGGCGGTGGCATAGCCGACCCGGATCTCGCGCACATAATCCGCCAGTGACCAGTCGGCCGCCACGCCGCGGATCGCCGTCTGCCAGACATGGCGATGGCTGTCGACCATGCCGGCCACCGCAATCGCCCGATCCCCCTCGATCACCTCGGCATCCGGTGCCTGGATCCCGTCTTCGACCGCCGCGATCCGGCCATCCCGCACCAGGATGTCGGTGGTACGCGGGCGCGTCTGCGGCGGCAGATCCGGATCCGCCAGATAGACATTCCTGATCAGGATCTCGTTCGGCACGGCGGCGTCCTCCCTTCAGTTCGTTGAACCGAACCATAGCCCCAGCACCCGCATCAAGCAAGTGATCCAATCATATGATTCAAACAAGCGCTTTACATCTGCCGAAGCGTCGCCTACCAATTCCCCAAGGCAGACGGACGCCTGCTGCACATCGGCCCGATCCGTCGAAGACCGACCACATCCAAAAAGACAGGGGGAGGACTCATGAGGTTTCCGCGCATCGCGGCCGTCCTGGCCGCTACGCTGGTCACGGCAACGCTGACGACCGGCACGCCCCGGGCCGCAGAGGTCATCGATCTGAAATTCGCCGTCTTCACGCCCGAGCAGGAGATCACCTATCAGCAAGCGATCAAGCCCTGGGTCCAGGCGGTGGAAGACGCCTCGGGCGGCCGGGTCCGGATCCAGCTTTTCCCCGGCGGCACGCTCGGGCGCGACGGATCCAAGCAGATCAAGATGCTGAACGACGGCGTCGCCGACATCGCCTTCATCATCCCGGCCTACAATCCGGGGCTGTTCCCGGACAACTGGGTGATCGAGCTGCCCGACACGTCTCAGACCGCAAGCGAAGGCTCGGTCGCCTTCTGGCGGATGGTCGACAGCGGCCGGCTCAGGGGCTATGACGGCTTCGAGGTGCTGAGCATGGTCGCCACCTCGCCCTATCTGCTCCACGGTAACAAGCCGATGAACCGGGTTGCGGACCTGAAGGGCCAGAAGATCCGGATCGCCGGCAAGCTGGAACAGCAATGCGTCGAGGCAGTGGGCGGCGTGCCGGTCGGCATGCCGATCACCAAGATCCCCGAAAGCCTGAGCCGCGGGATCATCGATGCGACCCCGATGCACTATGCCGCGCTCTACGCCTTCGGCATTTCCAGTGCCACGAAATACCACTACCACGCGGCGCTGGGCTCGATGCCCTTCGGCTTCGTGATGACCCGGGAGCGGTTCGAGGCCCTGCCCGAAGACGTCCGGAAGGCCATGCAGGCGGAGGGTGGCGAAAAGCTGGCACGCATCTTCGGCGCCGCCATGGATGCCGAAAACGCCCGCCGGCTGGCGGAGACCGAGGCGGCGCCCGGGCAGACGATCGTGATCCCGACCGCCGAAGACGCAGCCGCCTGGTCGGCGGCGATGGCCGGCTGCTCGGACAGATTCGTTGCGGAGCAGGAGAACGGACCGGCGCTCGCCGCGGCCTTCAAGGCCGAACTCGACCGTATCCGCGCCGAATGATCCGGCCGGTGATCCCCCGGGAGCGGAGCGTCTGACATGACCCTCGACCGCCTCGACGGGCTCAACGTCGCCTGCACGCGGCTCATCGCGCTGGCAGGCCTCGCCGCCCTGTTGATCATCGCCATCGCGACCCTGGCCGATGTCGGCGCGCGCTGGCTCGCCGATGCCCCGATCGCCGGGGTCTATGATCTCTCGACCCTGTTCATCGCGGTGGCGATGGCGGCCTGTTTCCCGGCCGCCATCGCCAGCCGGCAGAACATCAAGGTCACCTTCCTGGCCGACCGGCTGCCGCGGCGGGCGCAGCTCGCCTGCGATCTCTTCGCCGAAATCATGACCCTGGTCTTCTTCACCCTGCTCGCCTGGCAGCTGGTGGTCTACACGCGGGAGCTGATCGACAGCGGCGAGACCTCGTTCATCCTCGAGGTCGGAATCGCCCCCTGGTGGGTGGCCGCCACCGCTCTCTTCATGCTCTGCGTGCCGGTGCAGCTGGTGGTGGTCGCCACGGCGCTGCGCGACCTCGCCACCGGCGACACCCACCGTCTTGCCGCGCATCAGGGAGAGGTCTGATGGATCCCTTGACCACCGGCGCGCTCGGCCTCGCCCTGATGTTCGCCCTGATCCTGGTCCGGGTGCCGATCGGCATCGCCATGGGCATGGCCGGCTTCATCGGCTATGCGATCCTGGGCGGGGTGAAGCCCTCGCTCAGCATCCTGGTCTCGGAGCCGGCCGGGATCATCGCCAATTACGAATTCGCGGTCATCCCGCTCTTCCTGCTGATGGGCAGTTTTGCGACCGCCGGCGGCCTCTCGGCCGAGATCTACCGTCTGGCCCATGCCTTTGTCGGCCATCGCCGCGGCGGGCTCGCGATCGCGACCATGGGCGGCTGTGCACTGTTCGGTGCGGTCTGCGGCTCGTCGCCCGCCACGGCGGCGACCTTCGGCCGGGTGGCCCTGCCCCAGATGCTGGACCGCGGCTACGCCCCCTCCTTCGCCACCGGCTGCATCGCCGCCGGCGGTACGCTCGGCGCCCTGGTTCCGCCCTCGATCATCATGATCATCTATGCGGTGCTGGCGCAGGTCTCGATCCTGGACGTCTTCGTGGCCGCCGTGATCCCGGCGATCATCGCCGTCGTCTTCCACGGCATCGCGATCACCGTCTATACCCGCTTCGTGCCCGAAGCCGGACCCGCGGGCCCTCGGACCGGCTGGGCGGAGCGGTGGAAGGT
Organism: Tistrella sp.; assembly: GCF_002684955.1. Classification (NCBI taxonomy): domain Bacteria; kingdom Pseudomonadati; phylum Pseudomonadota; class Alphaproteobacteria; order Geminicoccales; family Geminicoccaceae; genus Tistrella; species Tistrella sp. The sequence goes on from NZ_NYWI01000072.1 coordinate 53,246, forward strand.
GCTGCGCGAAAGCTGGGCGGTGCTGGTCCTGCTGATCGCCGTGATCGGTGGCATCTATGGCGGCATCGTCACGGTGAACGAGGCGGCCGCGGTCGGCGCCTGCTTCACCCTGTTCCTGGCCCTGCTGCGCCGGCGCCTGAGCTGGGGCAGCTTCCTGCATGCGCTGGGCGAGACCGCCACCAACACGGCGGTGATCTATCTGATCATCTTCGGCGCCTCGATCTTCTCGTATTTCTTCACGATCAGCGGCGCACCGCAGGTGCTGGTCTCGACCATCGGCGCCATGGAGGTGCCGCCGCTGGTGATCATCTTCGCGCTGCTGGTGATGTATCTGGCGCTGGGGGCCGTGTTCGAGACCGTCTCGGCCATGCTGATCACCCTGCCCTTCGTGCTGCCGCTGGTCGTCTCGCTCGGCTACGACCCGGTCTGGTGGGCGATCGTGAACATCGTGGTGATCGAGCTCGGCATGATCACGCCGCCGATCGGCCTCAACGTCTTCGTCCTCAAGGGCGTCGCCGGCAACATCCCGCTCGGCACCATCTTCCGCGGCGTCTCGATCTTCGTGGTCTCGGATCTGCTGCGCCTGATCCTGCTCGCGGTGTTTCCGGTGCTGTCGCTCTACCTGCTCACCTCCTGAACCCTTCCCGCTCCCCGGATATGGAAAACGCATATGCTCAAACCCATTCGCCGCATCGTCACCACCAACACGGCCGAAGGCCGCTCGCGGATCCTCTCCGACGGTCCCTCGCCGCATGTGCTGGAAACGGCAAGCCATCGCGGGCTGATCGATCTCTGGGCCATGGCCGAGGGCGGCCCGGACACCGCCACCCCGGACGGCGCCGATCGCCCGGTGGTGCTGGCACCCGCCCGGGGTGGCAACACCTTCCGGATCTTCCAGCTGCCGCCGGCCGGTGTCGGCGAGAACGACCGGGTGCTGTCGGCCGATGTCTTCGCCCGCATGGGGGCGAGCGATGCCCATGATGCGGATGCGAAACATCCCAACATGCACTGCACCCGATCGATCGACTACATCGTCCTGCTCTCGGGCCGGGTGAAGCTGATCCTCGACGAAGAGGAAACCATCCTGGAGCCCTTCGACGTGGTCATCCAGCGCGAGACCAACCACGCCTGGCAGAACCTGTCCGACCAGCCGGCGCAGCTGATCGCGGTGCTGATCGACACCTCATCTGGAACGTGATGCCGGCTCAGGGACGTGATGCCGGTGGCTGTGACGGCGTGCCCCGACGGGCGCGCCACCAGCCCGCCAGCCGCTCGCGGCCGCCGATCACGAACACGAAGAAGCCGGGCACGAAGAAGATCGCCAGAAGCGTGGCCGTGACCATGCCCCCGAAGACGCCGGTGCCGATGGCCCGCTGTGTTTCGGCACTGGCACCGCCTGCAAGCATCAGCGGCACGACGCCCAGGCCGAAGGCGAACGACGTCATCAGAACGGGGCGCAGGCGCAGCCGGGCCGCGGTCACCGCCGCCTCTGCCACCCCCATGCCGCGCCCGTGCAGCTGGCGGGCGAATTCCACGATCAGGATGGCGTTCTTCGCCGACAGGCCGATGACCGTGATCAGGCCGACCTTGAAAAACACATCATCCGGCATGCCCCGCAGCATCACCGCAGCCACCGCGCCGATCAGACCCAGCGGCACCACCAGCATGACCGGGAGCGGAATCGACCAGCTCTCGTATAGGGCGGCCAGAACCAGGAACACCACCAGCATCGACAGGGCCATCAACAGCGGCGCCTGGGCAGCCGACATGCGCTCCTGCAGGGACTGACCGCTCCATTCGACCAGGAAACCGGGGGGCAGCTGCGCCGCCAGCCGCTCCATTTCGGCCATGGCGTCACCGCTGGAGACACCGGGCGCAGGACTGCCGGAAATGCTGGCGGACAGGCTCCCCTGATAGCGCTGCACCTGCAGGGGCAGATCCTGCCAGACGGGCGTGACGATCGTGGACAGCGGTACCATGCCGCCATCGGCATTGCGCACGGTCAGCTTCAGCACATCATCCACCTGCATGCGGGCGGCAGCGTCTGCCTGGATGATCACCTGCCGCAGGCGGCCTTCATGGGGGAAGTCGTCGACATAGAGCGAGCCCATGGCAGCCGACAGGGTGTCGCCGATCGCGGCGAACGATACCCCCAACGCCTCGGCCTTCTGGCGGTCGATGTCCAGGCGGACGCCGGCCCCGGCCGGCAGGCCATCGGCATAGACATTGGCAAGCCGGTCGCTCTGCCCTGCCAGCTCCAGCAGCCTGGCCGTCGCCGCCTCCAGGGCGTCATGCCCCCGACCGGAGCGGTCGAGGAGACGCAGGCTGAAGCCAGAAGACGTGCCCATCTCGTCGATCGCCGGCGGCAGAAGGCTCGTCACCGTGCCGTCGGTGATATCCGCCATCGCCTCGTCGACACGTCGGGCCTCGTCGGCCGCCGTGGCGCCGCCGCGCCGGTCCCAGTCGCTCAGCATCGCGAAGGCCTGGGCCGTGTTCGCCCCCGACCCCGAGAAACCGAAACCCAGGATGACCATGTTCGAGGTAATCGCCGGCCGGCCGGCAAGATGGGCCTCCAGGCGCCGGACGACATCGAGCGTGCGTTCGCGCGTGGCATCCGCAGGCAGCTGAACCGAAGTCATGAAATAGCCCTGATCCTCTTCGGGCAGAAATGCGGATGGCAGGGTGCGCAGGGCCAGAACCAGCAGCACGGTGATCGCCACGAAGGCCAGCATCACCCGTCCGCTGCGCCGCACGACCGCGACGAGACGGGTTTCATAGGATCGGGTCATGTGATTGAAGCGCCGGTTGAACCAGCCGAAGAAACCCCGTCGGTCATGCGCACCCGGGCCGACCGGTTTCAGAAGCGTGGCACAAAGGGCCGGCGTCAGACTGAGGGCCAGGAGGGCTGAAAACAGGATCGACACCACCATCGACAGGGCGAACTGGCGATAGATCACCCCGACCGAACCCCCGGCCAGGGCAATGGGAATGAACACCGCCGTCAGCACCAGGGTGATGCCGATCACCGCACCGGTGATCTCTTTCATGGCCTTGCGGGTGGCGTCGCGGGGCGACAACCCTTCGGTCGCCATCAGCCGTTCGACATTCTCGACCACCACGATCGCATCGTCGACGATGATGCCGATGGCCAGCACCATGCCGAACATGGTGAGCACGTTGATCGAGAACCCCGCCACCAGCATGACCGTGAAGGTGCCGAGCAGCGCAATCGGCGCCACGATGGCCGGGATCAGCGTGTAGCGGAGATTCTGGAGAAACAGCAGCATCACCAGGAACACCAGCACCATCGCCTCGATCAGGGTATAGATGACCTTCTCGATCGAGATCTTGACGAAAGGGGCCGTGTTGAACGGGGTGGCGACGCTCATCCCCGCCGGCATGCTCTGGCTCAACGTGTCGAGCCGCGCCTTGACGGCGGCGGCGGTCCGCACCGCATTCGCCCCCGGGGAGAGCTGGACGGCGGCAAGCGTCGCGGGTTTGCCGTTCTCCCGGTTCGCGAAGCTGTAGGTCTGAGCGCCGGTCTCGATCCGCGCGACATCGCCCAGCACCACCCGCGAGCCGTCGGCCGCGGCACGCAACACGATGCGGGCAAAGGCGTCCGGCGTCTGCAACTGCCCGTCCACCGTCAGGGGCACGCTCACCCGCTGCCCCGGCACGGCCGGCGCGTCGCCCAGCCGCCCGGGGGCGATGCGGGCATTCTGCTGCAGGATCGCCGCCGACAGATCGGTCATCGACAGGCCGAATGCGATCAGCCGCGACGGATCGACCCAGATGCGCAGCGCCTGTTCGGCGCCGAACAGCTGCACCCGGCCGACACCGTCGATGCGGCGCAGCTCCTCGATCACATTGCGGGCCAGATAATCGCTCAATTCCGTCTCGTCGAACCGGCCATCCTCGGATTTCAGGCTGATCAGCATCAGAAAGCCGGAGGTCGCGGACTCGACCGTCAGACCGTTCTGGCGAACGGCCTGCGGCAGGCGGGGTTCGACGGCCTTCAGCCGGTTCTGCACATCCACCTGCGCCAGTTCCAGATCGGTGCCGGGCTTGAAGGTGACGGTGACCTGCGCCGTGCCCGAACTGTCGGCGGATGATTCGAAATAGAGCAGGTTCCTCACGCCCGACAGCTCCCGCTCGATCGGAACCAGAACGGAGTCGTTCATCGTCTGCGGGCTGGCGCCGGTATAGGTGGCATAGATGCTGACGGTGGGCGGGGCCACCGAGGGATAGCGGGCGATGGGCAGCCGGGGCAGTGCAAGCACGCCCGCCAGAATGATGAACAGTGCGACCACCCAGGCAAATACCGGGCGATCGATGAAGAACTGCGGCATGATCCCTCTCCGATCTCAGCCGGCATCGGCGCCCGGGCGCCACATCTGCGGCTCGACGCCGATCCCCTCGGCCAGCCTGTCCACGCCCTCGACCACCACCCGTTGACCGGCTTCAAGGCCGGTGGCGACGCGATAGCGGTGATCGACCAGTTCTCCCAAAGTCACGGGTACCGGCCGGACGGTGGCATCGGCGGCAACGATCCAGACCTGCGGCACACCACCCGCCCGCGTCACGGCCTGCTGGGGGATCATCAGGGCGTCGTCGTATCCGGCCCGCGGCACACGGGCACGCACGAACATACCCGGCAGCAGCTCGCGCGACGGATTGTCGACCAGAACGCGCAGCAGCATATCGCCGGTGCCGGCATCGACCGTGATGCCCGAGAAGAGGATGTGCCCGATCGAGCCGTATGGCGTGCCGTCGCGGCGCAGGATCCTCACCGGCAGGCCACGCCCCTCCCCGTCCGTGGACGGCTGGCCGTCCGGCCCTGTGCGACGCCGCAGGGCCTCACGCAGTGCCTCCAGCGAGCGTGCCGGCTGACGCAGATCGACATAGACCTGATCCACCTGCTGGACGCGGGCCATAGGCGTGGCATCGGTCGGCGAGACCAGGGCACCCTCGCTCACCAGGGCCTGATCGATACGACCTGCGATGGGCGCCTCCACGGTGGTGAAGGCCAGATCCAGCCGGCGGCGGTCCAGGGTGGCGCGGGCCTGTGCGACCTCGGCGACGGCCTGGTCACGCTGCGCCACCGCATCGTCCAGGGCCTGATCGCTGATCGCATCGGCCCGGTGCAGGGGCTCCAGCCGCCGGACCTGCTGGCCGGCGCGCGCCGCGACAACCTCGGCCCGCCGCAAGGCAGCCGCTGCCATCCCGACATCGGCCTCGAACGGGGCGGGGTTGATCTGAAACAGCGGGTCGCCGGCGCGGATATCGGCGCCCTGTTCGAAGAGCCGGCGCTGGACGATGCCGCTGACCTGCGGGCGGATCTCGGCCACGCGCAGCGCAACGACACGCCCGGGAAGATCCTCGACGACCTCCAGCCGCTCGGGCGCAACCTCGACCACCGCCACCCGGGGCAGCGGCGTGGGTGCCCTGGGCGTCGTCTCGTTGCACCCGGCCAGGACAATCATCGCCAGGGTGAGCCCGGCGCTGCTGCGAAGCAGGCGTTCCATCCTCATGCATCGGCCTTTCAGGGAAGACGTCTCCTCGTCCTTTCCGCGCAAGGCGGGACGAGCGGGGCGAACCCTATGCCGGGGGAATGGCGTTTCCGTCGACGGAGTGTGGAGATAGAGTGGAGGCCGCCCGCAAACATGCAGACCAGCCATGCCCCACCCGCCGATCCCCGCCTCGCGGGTTGCCACGTCCCAGCCTTCCGCCCCCCGGGCGCTTGTCCTCGTCGCCGAGGACGAACCCGAGATCGCCGAGATCCTGTCCGCCTATCTCGACCGCAACGGCCTGCGCAGCATCCATGCCGCGGACGGTCGCCAGGCGCTCGACCTGCATCTGTCGCTCAAGCCCGATCTGGTTCTGCTGGATGTGGGGATGCCGCGCCTGGACGGCTGGCAGGTGCTGTCCGAAATCCGCCATCGCGGCGAGACACCGGTCATCATGCTGACCGCGATGGATCAGGACATGGACAAGTTGACCGGCCTGCGGATCGGTGCCGACGACTACATCGTGAAGCCGTTCAATCCGGCGGAAGTGGTGGCACGGGTGAATGCGGTGCTGCGCCGTTCCCGACCGGCCGGCCGCGACCATGGACGGGAGGTCATCCGCGTCGGCCGGCTGCATGCGGATATGGAAAGCCACGAAATCCGGCTGTGCAGCCCGGATGGCGATCAGCCCCTGACGCTGACCCTGACCGAATTCAAACTGCTGACCCATCTGATGCATGCGCCACGGCGGGTGTTCAGTCGCGGGGAATTGCTGGTCGCCTGCCTGCCCGAGGGAGAGACCCTGGAACGCACGGTGGACAGCCATGTCAGCAAGCTTCGCAAGAAGCTGGAGGCAGCCGGTCTGGAGGCCGTGCCGGCCAGCGTGCGCGGGGTCGGCTATCGGCTGGGAGACCCGTCATGACCGGCAATGGCGGTCTCAGCCGCCGCATCATCCGGTCGATGGTCTCTCTCGCTTTGATCATCAGCGCGCTGGCGCTGCTCGGCACCTACGTCTTCTACATACTCTGGTTCGCCCTCTTCCCCACCAGCATCCCCGGCCCCGACGACAGCGGCCTGATCCCGACGACGGCGGAATGGGGGTGGATGGCGCTGACGGCGTTGACGGCCCTTGGCCTCGGCATCCTCTGGGCGCTCAGGCTGGCGCGGCGCATCCTGATGCCGATCAACGCCGTGGCCAGCGGTCTGCATCGGCTGGCCGAGGGGGATCTGTCGGCGCGGGCCACGGCCGATGATCCGCTGCCCGACGAGGCCACGCAGCTGGTCCATGATTTCAATGCCATGGCCGACCGGCTGGAGCGCGCGGAACACGAGCGCCGGTTCTGGAATGCGGCCATCGCCCACGAATTGCGGACACCGGTGACGGTGCTGCGCGGCCGCCTTCAGGGCCTGACCGAGGGGATTTTCGAACCCACGCCGGAGCTGCACCGGTCTTTGCTGACCCAGGTCGAGGGGCTGGGACGTCTGATCGACGATCTGCGGCTGGTCGGCCTTGCCGAAAACGACCGGCTGGACCTGCAGCTCAGGGCGGCGGATCTGTCGGCTGAAATCGCCGCGGTGGTGCAGGTGGTGGAACCCCGGCTGGCGGAGGCCGGCTTCGACCTCTCCTGTGCGCCGGGGGTGACGGCACCGGTCGACTGCGACCCCGTCCGCATCCGTCAGGCGCTGCTGGCCTTGCTGGAAAATGCGCGACACCACGCGACGCCGGGGCCGCTGCGCATCACGACCGTCTGCACGGACGGGGTCTGTCACCTGATGGTGGAGGATAGCGGCCCCGGCGTGCCCGAGGGGATAGCGGGCGAGATCTTCAAGGCGTTCCGCCGCGGCGATCCCCAGGGCCGCAGCAGCGGCCTTGGGCTGGCCGTGGTTCAGGCGATCGCCCGTGCCCATGGCGGCGAGGTGACCTGCCGTCCGTCAGCCATGGGCGGAACCGTCTTCGATCTCGGCTGGCCGGTGATGTCGGGTGCTGCCCGCCATCACTCTACCGTCACCGATTTCGCCAGATTGCGCGGCTGATCGACATCCGTGCCCTTCAGAACGGCGGTGTGATAGGCGAGCAGCTGGACCGGCACGGCATAGAGCAACGGTGCCACCACCGGGTCGACGGTCGGCAGCACCACCACCTCCGCCACCAGATCGGCCAGGCGCCCGGCCCCTGCCTCGTCGGTGATCAGGATCCCCCGGCCGCGGCGGGCCACGATCTCTTCCACATTCGATGCCGTCTTCTCGAACAGCGGGCCCGAGGGCGCCAGCGCCACCACCGGCAGGCCGTCGTCGATCAGCGCGATCGGGCCGTGCTTCAGCTCTCCCGCCGCATAGGCTTCGGCGTGGATATAGCTGATTTCCTTGAACTTGAGCGCTCCTTCCAGCGCGATCGGAAAGGCGGTGCCGCGGCCGACATAGAGCACGCCCGTCACATGGACCAGGCTTTCGGCGATGCTGCGCATCCGGTCGTCATTGTTCAGCACGTCGGCGACGCGTGACGGCACCTCGGCAATCGCCTGGGTCAGCCTCTGGTCGCGGGCGGCATCGATGGTGCCGCGGGCACGGCCCAGGCCGATGGCGAGGCAGGCGAGCGTCACCAGCTGGCAGGTGAAGGCCTTGGTCGAGGCCACGCCGATCTCGGGGCCGGCCTTGGTGCGCAGCACCAGATCCGCCTCGCGCGCCATGCTGCTTTCCGGCACGTTGACCACCGCGATGGTGATCAGACCGGCAGCCTTGGCATGGCGCATGGCGGCGAGCGTGTCCGCCGTCTCGCCCGACTGCGAGATGAACACCGCCACCTCGCCCGGGATCAGCGGCGTGTCGCGATAGCGGAATTCCGAGGCGATGTCGACATCGACCGGCAGCCGCGCCAGCTGCTCCACCCAGTATTTGGCGACCATGCCCGCATAGGCGGAGGTGCCGCAGGCGACGATCATCATCCGGCTGAGCGCCTTCGGATCGAAGGGCATCTCCTTCATCTCGATCGTGCCACGGCCGGGGTCGAGATAGGTCCTGAGGCTGTCGCCGATGACGGCCGGCTGCTCGTAGATTTCCTTCAGCATGTAGTGCCGGTGGCCGCCCTTGCCGACCGCGCCGCTGGAGAGTTCGGTCTGCCGCCGCGGCCGCACCACCTCTGCGCCGTCGGCGTCGTAGATGGTCATCCCCTCACAGGTCAGCACCACCATGTCGCCTTCGTCCAGATAGGTGATCTCGCGGGTGAAGGGCACCAGCGCCATGGCGTCGGAGCCCAGATACATGCAGCCCGCGCCATGCCCCACCGCCAGCGGGCTGCCGCGGCGGGCGCCGATCAGCAGTTCCTGTTCACCGGCGAAGACCAGCCCCAGCGCGAAGGCGCCTTCGAAACGCTTCAGCGCCGCCTTGCAGGCCTCCACCGGTGCCAGCCCCTGTTCGATCAGCGCGGTGATCAGCTGGGGAATGACCTCGGTATCGGTCTGGCTGGCGAAGACCCGGCCGGCCGCCTGCAGCTCGGCACGCAGATCGCGGTAATTCTCGATGATGCCGTTATGCACCGCCGCCACCCGGCCGGTGGCATGGGGATGGGCATTGGCCTCGGTCGGTGCGCCATGGGTGGCCCAGCGGGTATGGCCGATGCCGGTCATGCCCGGAACCGGCCGCTCGGCAAGCAGCGCCTCCAGCCGGGCGATGCGCCCTTCCGCCCGGCGCCGCTCGATCCGGCCTTCGGCATCCAGCACGGCGATGCCGGCACTGTCATAGCCGCGATATTCCAGCCGGCGCAGCCCTTCGATCAACACCGCCGCCGCATCCGCAACACCAACGACACCAACGATGCCACACATCAGGCCAACTCCGTGCTTGTCAGGTCATCCCGCGGCCGGCAGACCGCGGTTCCGATCTCAGGGGGTAGCAGAGCCACCCATCCGCTGCCAATCACTTCGCGTTACGGAATGTTGCAGACGCACCGCCTGCGGCGGTCGGCGGATGGCCCATCACGAAACTGCAATCTGCCTGCGATCACCCGCTTGACAGCCATGATGCAGGGCCATATAAAGCGCGCACCTCAGGCGGCCGGGACGGCGAAAGCCGGCACCGACCCGATCCTGCGGGCGCGTAGCTCAGCGGTAGAGCACACCCTTCACACGGGTGGGGTCACAGGTTCAATCCCTGTCGCGCCCACCAATTCGACAAGGCCCCCGGAATCTTCGGATTGCGGGGGCCTTGTTCATGTCAGGCCCCCACCCGCACCGCGATCTCGGCCGTATCGGCCCCCAGCCTGCGCCAGATGCGGCCCAGGATATGCGGGTCGCAGGCATCGCTCAGCCGCTCGTCAGGGCCCAGGCAGCGGGCCAGAATGCCCCCGGCCAGGGCCGCCGCCGCAACCACCACCCGCCCGGGCACCACCGGTCCCGTCAGCCGCAGCGGCACCCGGCCGGCAAAGGCGATCCGGGCCGCCGGTTCGTCGCCCCCCGTATCGCCGCCGACCAGCGCCGGTGCGGTGGAGACCACGGCAAAGGCGATCGCGGCCTCGAAGCGGTCGGTGACCCGCCCGTCCTGATCGATGCCGACCACCGTGCCGGGCGTCACCGCCCGGCAGTCCGGCGCCAGGGGAACATATTCGGCGAAATCCGCCCCGGCCGCGTTGATCGTGCCGGCGGCATTCAGCGAGCGCCCGGTCGTGCCGTTGACACCCAGCGCCAGCGCACAGGCGGGGCCACCGCCCGATCCGGCGACATTGTAGAACCGGGCGCTGACCCCGGCATGGCCGCCGATCATCACGGCCTCCGCCCCTTCGGCCGCGGTCACGCTGCGCAGCCTGATCATGGCGGTGCCGACGCCTGCATCCATCACCTCCAGATGCCCGTCGGCGGTCTGGATCAGATCCCAGCTGCGCGCGGCCCCGCCCGTCGCCTGCAGGCGCAGCCCCACCGCGGAACCGGCCAGATGCAGCCCCTGTGCCGGCGCCGCGGTGCCGATGCCGAGTGCCGCCCGATCGGCCGGCACGGTCAGCCGGTCCACCCCCTGGGTCGCCAGCACCAGCGGTGCGGCAATGTCGGTCCGCAACCGCATATTGCCCCCCTGCCAGGCCAGGGCCCCCTTGCGGCTGCCGGCCTCGCGCAGCGCCAGCGCCGCTTCGCCGCCGGCATTCACATGGGCCGAAACCGTGGCCGCGGTCGGATGGCGCACCACCAGCCCTTCGGCATCGACCGCGCTGCTGTCGCCCACCACCAGCTTCTGGCCGACATCCAGCCGGCCGGTGATGACGTCGCCGACCTTCGAAACCCGGGTCGCAAGTACTGCATCCAACCCGGTGACTTCGGTGGTGGCATGGCTGTGGGCCAGCATGGTGGTCGCCGTCCAGGCACCGGCCCGGCGGACCACGAAGGCCTGTTCGGCTTCGACCAGCACCACCCAGCCGTCGCGGGCGGTGATGAAGCGCCAGCCGCCCGCGGTCCAGAGCGCAAGCTGCCCGTCGCGCCAGGCCCAGGCGCCCGAGGCCCCGAACGGTATCAGATAGGCATCGCCCTCGGCCGGGCTGGCGGGCGGCAGGGTCAGGCTGCGGCTCTTGACCGCGATCTGCGCCAGAACATCCAGCACGGTCAGGGCTTCGTTATGGGTGACGTGTTTCTGCGCCTGGGCGGCCGCAAGCAGCGGCAGCCCCAGGCGCGGCGTGGCATCGGCCATAGCCGGACCTTTCAGGATCTGACGGAAAAGACGGAACGCGCCCTCAGGGCACCACGGTCGCATAGCGCGCCGGGCCGGGCCCGGTCGCCGCACCGATCTGTGCGACCTTCAGGCCAAGAGTGGCGGGTGAGGTGAAGAAGTCGGCGTATTGTTGGGCGGCGGAATAGCTCCAGCTGCCGGCGCCCTCGACGATCACCGTGCGGCGGATGGCTGCCGTCTCGATCGGGCTCGCCAGGATGTCCAACTGGTAGCGCTCGGCCGTCTCGCTCATCGGCTCGTCGGCGCCGTCGGTCCAGCCGGCCAGGCGGTCGGCGCGCAGCCAGCGGATCAGCACCGAGCCGTCGGTCTGGCGCTTCGCCTGAAGATCGACCGGCCGGAACGGCCGCAACCCGGCGCCGGTCAGGCTGTGGATGCGGGTGGGGCCGATCGCACCCGCAGGCGTCACCGCCCGGAAATGCAGCACGGCGCCGATATCGGCCGGCCGCCAGCCCATCACCGCCAGCCGCTCGGGATCCAGAAGATGAACGGTCTCGCCGATCGCATGGGCGCCGATCGCCGCCTCGGTGCCGCGCAGCCCGCGCCGCAGCCGCGACAGACGCCAGAGACCGGCCGACACCCGCTCGATCGCCCCGAAGCTCAGGATCTCGGCCCCGACCAGGGCAAGGCTGCGGCCGCTTTCGGCATCGGCCTCGGTGATCCCGGCATCGACCCGCAGATCGTCGCCGAAATCGACCGTGACACTGGCCAGGTCGTCGCGGAGCGTCGCCGGGCCCGTCGCCAGAAGGGTGGTTGCCGTGCCGCTCGCGGCAGGCGCCAGCACCGCCACCTCTCGCCAGGGGCCGTCGGCCCTGTCGGCCACCTCCACCCGCGCCGCCCTGAGGCCGCCACCACCGCCGGTGACCATCACCACCAGCCCGGGATCGGGGGCGGGTTCCACCACCGGCGGCAGATCCAGCACCGTCACCTCGGCCAGGCCTTCGGCGCGTGCCGGGGCCGTGGTCACCGGCGGGATGTCATCGGCACCGGGGCGGGCCGTGGCATGCAGACCGTCATGGTCGGCCACGGCCTCCACCTCGATCAGCCCGGGCGTACCGAAGGCCATGCGTTCGATCCGAAGCCGGGCCGGCATCATCGGCAGGCGCGGATCGGGTGCAAGCGCGATCACATCGCCCGGCTCCAGCAGCAGATCGCCGAAGCCCAGCCGGAAACGCCAGCGGTCGCGCCCCACCAGCGCCTCGTCGGCGAGCGTGCGGGCGATGCGCGCCGCCTCGTCCGCCGTCAGCACCAGCGGCAGTTCCACCGCCTGGCGATCCTCGGCCCCGGCAAGGCTGCGCCGGGCCCGGGCCAGACCCGGCCGACCGTCGGCGGCACCGTCGATGAAGGCGACACCGATCTCGCGCGGCATCTCGGCCTGCTGGATGCGGGTGCGCTCCACCAGCGGCGGCGGCTCGTCGCCGGCACCATGTGCCCCCAGCCGTCCCGGGTCGATCACGGCGGTGACCGGCCCGCCGCGGGGCACGAAGGCCAGTCGGCCGTCGCGCTCCACCGCATCCACGAACCAGCTGGCGAGCAAGGGCTCCAGCGCCTCGCGCGCGCTGCCCTGGCGGGCGACGACATATCCGCGCAGCGCCATGCCGCTGACGCCGGTCAGGTCCAGCTCGTCCGGATCCACACCGGCGGCCTGGGCCAGATCGGCGATCACCGCCCCCAGATCCGCGGTCTCCGCCGGCCGGGTGAGCGCCAGCCAGCGGTCGATCCAGGCGGCATTGTCGCCCGCCGGCACCCAGGGCACGGCCATCAGCCGCCCGCGCCCCGCGGCAAAGCCGACCACATGGCCGGGCTCGATCTCGACCGGCGTCGTCGCCACCCGCCCCGCCCGATCGATCTGCGCCACCCGGTCGGTGAAGACCACGACGACGATGCCGTCCGCCGCCCGGTGCAGGCCGACCGGCCGCTGATCCGGCCAGGGGTTGAGCGTCTGGTCCCGGTCGGCCGTGGCGGTCAGCCCGGCAAGATGGCGTAGCCGCGCAGCCGACAGCAGCAGCAGGCCTCCGTCGTCGCCGCGCATCAGCGTCCGTGCCGCCGGCAACCCGTCCAGGATCATCGTGGCCTCCACGTCGCTGCCGCTGTCATCCAGCGCCCAAAGCGCCAACAGGCCGCCCGGCCGGCCGCCCAGGATCCAGATCCGCGTGCCCCAGGCGCTGACACCGCGGACATCGCCCGCCACCATCCCGGGCAGGGCCACCAGCCGATGGCGGCCGGTCTCGATTTCCACGAACACAGCCGCCGCCTCGCCGTCGCGCGCATAAAGCTGCACCGGCCGGTCGGCCGGCGCCCAGGCGCAGCCACGCCGGGCCGAGGTCAGCGGGATCGCGTGGCTCCAGCGTTCCTCCGCCAGCCAGCGGCCGCCGGAGCTGCGCTGGCGGGCGACATGGCGGACCCGGTTCACCATGTCGCTCGCGGTCACATGACGGGCGATCGCCCCATCCTCCACCCCGCCATCCATCGAGGTACAGGCATCCGTCCAGGCATAGGCGTTATCGCCGGCAATCCCACCCGCCGGCCCCGTCAGCACATCGATCGGCGTACCGGCGATCGGCGAGGGCAGCCGCCGCAGGCCGTCGCGGGCAACCGGCGTGACGCTGGCAAAGGCGGCGGGATCCACCCCCGCCACCACGGGGCTGCCGCGCACGATTTCGGCCTCAATCAGCGGCACCCGGTTGCCATAGGGGGCAAGCGGCAGGTTTTGGAAGACGAGATAGGCAAGATCGCGGAAGGCCGGTGTCGCAGCCGCCCCTTCATGGGCCAGGATCAGCGGATCCGGCGCCTGATCGGCGGTCCCTCGATACAGCCGGAAATACCGGCCGGGCGCGGCAGAGGCGGCAATGCCGGCCAGCCCCGCCGCGGGATCGGCCGACCAGATCAGCGTCTCGTCGGCCCAGATCCGCCGGATGCCCAGGATCGGCCCCTGGGCGAAACCCACGGCAAAGCTTGCGAAGTACTCGTACTCCACCCGCCCGGCCGACAGCAGCCGGCCGGCGCCCAGAATGCCGAACACCCCGCCGACGGATGTGGTGACGGGGATGATGCGGCGGCGTTCGGTAATCGGCCGCGCCCAGATGATGTTGCCCGCCAGCCGCACGCTGCCATAGACCCGGGGAATGACCCGGCCATGGCCGGTGGTCTGGACCGCCAGATCCTGCAGCCGTGGCCCCTCGCGCGGCTCGAACCCGCCGCTCGCCGCCCGGCGCGCCAGGCTGCCCAAGGCATCACCCAGCCCGCCCGAGGGCAGCAGCCCGCTGATCAGCGAAGTGAGAAAGAACCCGGCCATGATCACTCCGCCTCCAGCGCGCCCGGATCGGGTGTGAAGGGAAAGCCGCGAAAATTGACCGTATTGTCGAAGCGCGCCGCACAGGTCGCGATCCGCTTGTCGCAGCCGACCCGCAGCCGGTAGCCGCAGCCGGCCGGGGGTGCCGTCGGCAGCGGCCGGGCCAGGACGATGCCGCCTTGCGTGCTGGTCGCGACATCGGCCACAAGGCCGGCAAGTGCGCCGTCCAGGATCGTCAGGCGGCCGCCGTCGAACCAGCCGGCCGTCTCGGTCCGGGCGGGATCGGCGATCGCGGTGGCGGTTGCCGCGGCGATCACCCCGTCGACCTCGAACCCCGTGCCCGCCACCGTCACGCCGCAGCGGGCATCGGCGAAATCGGCCGTACAATCTGGGCCATAGGCGATGCCGATGCCCTGCTGCAGGCGCTGCGACACCCCCCGCAGCTCTGCCCGCCAGCGGCTGCCGGTGATGGAGATTTCGCCGATGCGGCCCGCCGCCAGCAGCAGCCGCCCGGCTTCGGGCGCCGTCCAGTCGGCAATGGCGAAGTCCACCCGGGCATCGTCGAACCGCCCGCAGGCGATATCCGCGGCCGAGATCGCGTCGTCATCCAGCGGCCCGCCGACATCCAGCCCGTCTACCCCAAGCCCGGTGCGGGCATCCACCGCCCCCGGCACCATGCCGGCGCGGGCGCGGTAGAGCGTGCCCTCGACCACGAGATCGCGGTCATGATCGGTCAGGCCGATGACCGCGCCGTCATGGCGTTCCACCCGCCAGAGCCGGGCCAGGCTGCCCAGCGGCCGGGTCAGTGCGGCGGCAAGCGCCGCCGAGGTCGTGCGCATGGTGTCTCCCCTCCCTCAAAGCCGGATCTCGACCAGCGGCACCGCACGCAGCGCACCGATGCCATAGTCTTCCAGCGTCGCCGGCAGGTGGTCGGTGTCGAAGCGGACCGGCACGTCGAAAGCAAAGCCGGCCGTCAGCACCACCCCTGCCGCAGGCGCCACGGCAAGGCTGACCAGGCCGGTCGCGGCATCGACGGCGAAGGCCGCCGGGGGCAGCTCGGCCCCGTCCGCCGCCACCCGCACGCTGCCCGCGACGGGCTTCACGATCCGCCGGTCCACATGCCAGGGCGGCGCCTCGTAGCGCTTGATCAGCTGAAAGCCGGTGGTGCTGCCGTCCCCCTGGCCCAGCGGCTGGTCCAGCGGCCCGGGCGGACCATTGCCGGCATCGCTGCTGCAATCGGTCCAGTCCTTGAAGCGGAAACCGCAGGCCCGGCCACGGCGGGCGCGGAAAAAGGCGATCAGCCGGGCCAGCTGTTCAAGCCCGCGCACGCCCATGGCGATGTCGTACCGGGCGCGCGCCTCGGCCCAGTCGGCATTGCGCCGCTCATGGCCCGAAGCCAGCACCACGACATCGGTGGAAAATACCGGCCCGCCCGCAGACCCCCAGGCGATGTCCTCGGGGAAGCGGATGTCGTGAAAATCCTCGATCATCGCATCCGACCATCAACCATCGCGGCGGCGCGCGCGTTCGGCCGCCTCTGCCGCAGCACGGGCCGCCCAGGCCCGGCCCGGCTCCAGCCGGTCACGCCGCCCGGCCCGGCCGGCAAGTTCATCGGCCGCGGCAGGCCGCGGCGTGGTATCGACCGTCTCGGTCATGTCTCGTTTCTCCTCAGAATTCCGTGCAGACAGGGGGGGCGGCCGCGGTGAGTTCCAGGGCGACGGCCGTGCCGTCGAAGCCGTTGGCGCTGATCAGCCCGGGGGGCAGCACCAGCCGCCGACCGGCGCCGGCCCGCCCCAGATCCAGGATCACCGATACCGTCCCGGCCAGAGCGAGGTGGCCGGCGAGCGTCGCCGCCGTCACTCCGGGCTCGAAGCCGAGTGTCAACGTCACGCCCCCGCCCAGCCAGGCGACCGGCACCGGTCGATCCGGGGCCGTCTGGCCGTGAAGCCGGACTGCCAGGGTCAGCCGGCAGCGCCGAAGCGGCGCCAGTGCCACCCCGTCGATCCACAGCCCGACATCCCCAAGGGCGATCCGCGGCGAGGTGTCCGCCGGCCCGAATGCCGCAACCGTCTCGGGCTCAGCCGGGAGCCCGCGGAGCCGCACCCCCAGCCGCGGCGGGCCGGTCTCGTCCAGGTCGAGCGTCAGTCGCGCCGGACGGGCGCCGGTGATCCGGCTCGCAACCCCGCCGGCAGCCGGAGCAATCAGCACGCTCAGGGCCGGCCCCCCGCCCATCGACGGCACCAGCAGGTCGAGCAGGGCAAGGCTCGCCGGCATCTCAAGTTCAAGCATCGGCGCAACCGGCCCCCCGGCCAGAACCGGCTGGCCGGGCTCTGCCGGATCGGCACCGGTGCGGACGGGTCGTGTCATCTCCAGGTCGAGCGCCGTCACCACCGGCACCAGACCGGCGCCGGCCATCGTCTCCAGCCGCACCGCCAGCGGTGCCGGGGATCGGATCTGCATGTCATCTCCCCCTCCTCAGGCGCCGTCGATGCGCCAGAACACCGCCAGGGTCAGCCTGGCGCCCTCGGCATCCAGCGTCAGGGCGGCACGGCTGAGACCGGTCAGGCCGGCCACGACCCCGCCCCCCGCCTCCAGCGCCGTGCCGGGTGGGAAGGCCGCCAGCACGACATCGGCGGCGGCATCCAGCGCCGCCATGCCGGTGCCGGGCGGGGCCACCGCCTCGACGGTCTGGCGGCCGGTCAGCGCCGCATGGCCGCCGGTACCGGCGATCGCCGCCTCCATCGGCCCCGGGGACGGCACCAGCCAGGCACCCGCGGCGGGCGGGGGGCCGCCGCGGGTGTTGGGCCAGCGCACCGGCAGGCCGGCCATGGCGGCCGCCGCCCCCAGCCGGGCATCGAAAGCGGCACGCAGCCGCGTCTGCACATCCGGGGCGAGCGAGGTCATCACCCGCCCTCCCCGCCGGCCGGCGCGCTGAGCTGCAACCGCCAAAGGTCCAGCACCGCCACCGGGCGGATCGCCTCACCCACCCGCCAGTCGGCGAGACCGATCACGATCAGGTCGCCGGGGGCGGGTGCAACGCCCAGACCTTCGACCAGGGCCGGACGGCGCGGGCCCGATGCGGCCGAAAGATCGGGCAACTGCCCGGCGGCAACGGGATCGCGCCCCCAGATCAGCCGCCCGGCCGCCAGCCGGGTGCGGGTCTCGGTCGTCGTCCCGGTCGCCGGGTCGAAGGCGGCGGTCACCCGGTCCAGCGCGCAGTCGAGCGCAAGCCCGCCCGCCCCCGCCAGCAGATCGCCCAGCATCCGGCCGAGCACGGCATCGATCCGGGTCATGTCCGCACCAGCCGGCGGCGGTGCCGCACCGGAGCCAGAGGCGCCAGCAGACGGGCGGCAAGCGCCAGCGCACCGCCGGCCCCCGCCGTCTCGCCCGGGGTCTCGCCGTAATCGATCGCGACATCGCCGAGCGTCAGCCGCCGTGCGGCACCGCCGGCCGCCTGTTCGGCAAGCGGCCGGTCCAGCGCCGCCAGCGCCAGTTCGATACAGGCCTGTGCCACCGGGGCCGGCACGGCGACGCCGTCGAGCCCGATCCCGGTCGCAACCCGCGGCCAGGCCAGAGGCTGGCCGGCATCGGCAGGCTGGCCGATGAAGTCGTGGAAGGCATCGATATGGGCCGTCGCCTCGACCAGTGCCGCCAGACGGCGGCCGGCATCGGCATCGGCCCAGACGGCCCGGCCGCGGGCGGCGTGATGGGCATCGGCCTGGGCGAGGTCGGCATAGGTGGCGACGGTCATCGCACGATCCTCCCGTCGTGCCTCAGGCCACCGTCAGCCGCACGCCGGCCAGGCTCTTGACGTCGGCCGCGGCAACCTGCCAGTTGGTCTTCTGCTCCAGCGCCGCATCGGTCGGGTTGATGCCGCCGGCCACCACGTCCCAGGCGAAGCCGCGCAGCCGGACGTTGAAGGCGTATTCGCCCTGAATGCGCATCACCAGGTTCTCAAGTCCCGTAATCACGTCCGAAACGATCGAGCGCTCCTCGCTCTCGGCCACCTCGATCGCATCCTCGACCAGCCCCAGCACCCGATAGCGGTCGGGCGTGCCCGGCGCCACCAGCGCCGGGCTGTCGATCACCAGGGTCGGCCGGCCGAAGCTTGCGACCGTGCCCTGATAGATCGTGACCCCGGCCACCTCGAACACCTTGTCGGCGACGCTCTGGGCCATCAGGTCGTAATAGGGCTTGGAATGCATCACGAAGCACGAGATGCGGCCGCCGGCATCGCCCAGCCGGGCCATGGCCCGGACCAGCGTGCCGTGGGCAAGGCCGGGCTCGGCCTCGCCCGAGACGTCGAGATCGAGCGCGGCCACCCCCGACAGCGCCGCAGAGGCGGCCCTGAGTGCGGTGTCGACATAGTCGACCGCCACCGCCTTGCCGATCTGCCGGCCAAGCAGGAAGGACATCTCGCCCGGGTCGCGGCCCAGCTTGCGCAGGCTGTCCAGGGTGTTGGCGACCGGGCCGATCCGGCGGTTGATCTTGATGCCGACGGTCTCGGCCTGGGCAAGCGGCGTGTCGGCCACCCCCCCCACCGCGTCGATATTGCGGCGGGTGACGAGCGAGGCCACGCGCGAGATGAAGCTTTCGGCCGCGTAATGGCCGCGGCGGCGTTCCGGCACCAGCCGGATGGCCCCGCCCGAAGCGGCGTTGAAGGCATCGGCGTTCTGTTCGACGACCTCGACCATGCCCCCGAAGAATTCTTCGGGGGCGATGCGGAAGTCCTGTTGGGTACCAATGGTCATATCGTGACGTCTTTCGTGTGAAGGGTCTGAAGATCAGGGATCGAGGTCGAGATAGGCGGCACGGCCATGCTCGCGGATGAAGCGGGCACGTTCGGCCGGCCCGCCCAGATCGGCGCGGCGGCGATGGCGGCCGGCACCGGCTTCGGGGCGGGCGCCGCCGCCATGGCTGTCGGGGGCGGCGAGATAGGCGGCCCCCTCGCCCGCGGCCCAGTCGGTGACGAAGTCGGCAAGCGGCCGGGTGCTGCCGTCGGCAAGCCGGGCGGTCAGCAGGCGGGCGCCCTCGTCGCCCGCCACCTCGATCAACGGGCGGAGCAGGGCCGCGGCCCCCGCGACCAGTGCCGGCGCCACGCCGGCGCGGGCAAGCGCGGTTTCAAGCCCCTGATCGACGAGCAGGCGGTGCAACTCGCCGCGTTCCCGCTCCATGCCGGCGGCAAGGCTGGCGAGTTCGGCGCGGTGCCGGCGATCCAGCCGGGCGCGCAGCGCGGCCAGGGCCGCGGCTTCTTCGGAAGCGGCCTCGCCGCTCTCGGTCAGGCCGGGCTCCGCGGGCATGGGGGAAGCTTCGGGCAAGCGGGTGTCCTGGGGCGGCACCGGCGGTGCCTCCCGGGTCTGGTCGGTCATGATCGGATGTCCCTAAATGCCGGCGGTGCCCGATGCGGCGCCGGCCGGCAGGATTTCGCCGCGGGTGAGCGCCCGGCGCAGTTCGCCGCGGGCGATCGCCCCGCTCTGCCAGGCCTCGACCAGCGCCGTCAGTTCGTCGGCGGCCATCGGCCGGGGCCAGTAGTCGGTGTTCAGCGCCACGCGCGTGGGTGGTGCGGGCTCGATGCCAAGCCACGGCTTCGCCAGGTCCAGCGCCCGGCCAAGCCCGTCCCCGGCCGCCTGGGCAAGAGCCGACAGCGCCGAATTCTCGCCCTGCCGGTGGATTTCGGCGGTCAGCGCCGCCTCGGCGACCTTCTTCTCGGGTGCCAGCATGCGCGCGCCGAGTGCAGCCATCTGGGCCTCCTTGCGGTCGAGCAGGCGTTCGAGCACGCCCAGCCCCTCGCCGCGGAATTCCAGAAAGAAGGCCCTGGCCTCGGGCGCCTCCAGCACCCAGGCCTCACCGGCGCCGATCGCCAGCGGTTCCGTGCCGTCGAAACGCTGGCCAGTGACCACCGCGGTCGGCAACCCGGTGTAATGGGCGCCATGCTCCAGATCGGCGCTGGTGCGGTAATGCGACAGGTTGACCTCGACCAGGTCGAGCAGCGGCGGCCGCGCCACCTCCAGCCCCGGCCCGCGCGGGCCGATGCACAGGAAGGGGATCCGGCCGAGTGGCCGGCCGGCGGCACGCGGCTCGATCTCTGCCACCAGGCTCGGCCGCTCGCCGCCGCCGCTCGCCCAGAGGCGCTGGCGATAAATGCCGTCGGGGTCCAGATCCAGGCTCCGGCGGCGCCGGATGCCCGCCTCGTCCTCGCCCTCGTCCAGCAGCACATGGACCAGATGCCGGCCCGCGCGGCCATGGCCGCGATCGAGCCGCCAGTCCAGGATCGCCTCGGCCGGATAGGGTGCCAGATAGGGCAGTTGCCCGGCCTCGGCCGCGGCGGCCCTGCTCTGCGGCCCCCCCGCCTCGCCGGGCGGATGGTCGACCAGCAGGCCGATCCGGCCGGTGGTCAGCAGTTCCGCCACCACATGCTCGGCCAGGCGCCTGAAGCCGTCGCCGCTGCCGGTCGGATCGGCGATCACGGGGGCGAGCCCCGGTGCCGCCTCGATCTCGGGCGGCTTGCGGAACACCAGACCGCTCAGCCCGTCGATGGTGCGGGCGGTGGCGTTGTAAAACAGCGCCCTGTCGCGATAGCCGCGATAGGCCGTCTCGCTCTGGCCGTCCAACCGCGGCAGATAGCGTTCGCCGGCGGCATGCACGGCCTCCTGCCCCGCCGCAACGTCGCGGCAGCGGGCCCAGGCGGCCCGGCGGGCGGCATGGGCCGGATGGACGCGATCGGCAGCACCCGGCACACCGGGTGGGCCCGGTCCGAATGTCGTCATCGGATTTGTCCTCGACATGTCTGAAAAAGTGGGGTGGTCTCAAAGACCGCCCAGCTTGAGGCGGACCACGCGCCCGCGTTCGGCATCCAGCCAGGACAGCAGCTGGCTCAACGCGTCGACCTGGTCGTCATGGGCGGCATTGGGGAAGATCGTCGCCTCGCGGACGAAATCACCGGCCCAGCCCGCCCCCGCCTCGATGGTGAAGCCGCCCGCCTCCAGCCGCGGTGTCGTCACCGCCAGCCGGGTGAGCTTGTCGGCCACCGGCCGCACCGCCTGAACCGGCAGGCGACCGGGCATGGCCTTCAGATCCTGGATCAGCGACTGGCCTGACGCCTTGTCTTCGACCAGGATCACCGAGGGCCGCCAGCGCGCGGCCAGGCGGGCCGCCTCGCGCCGCAGCGCCGGATATTCCAGCCGCTCGCGGAACACCTCCGCCAGATGCAGCCCGTCCTCATGTTCAATGACCGTCAGGCAGACGCTCGGATCGTTGAGCGCGTCCGCCTTGTAGGCGGTGTCCCAGCTCTGCAGCACCCGCCGGACCCGTGCCGGATCGGGCATGGCCGCAGGCCGCAGCCAGGCAGCCTTGATCAGCCCGCCCGCGGCCGGTGCCGGTCGCTGCAGATACTGTGCGGCATAGCCTGCCTCGCCCAGCATGCGCCGGGCCTCGGCCAGTTCATCGCCGCCCTCGCGTTCGGGATGCAGCGGCGTGCCCGGATGGCGCACCATCTGCACCTTGCCGAAATGGATGCGCTGAGCGCTCTCCACCTCGGCCGGCAGCGACAGATGGGTCCAGCCGCCACGGGCCAGCAGATGGCCCGAAAGGTCGGCCTCGTGCAGGCGCTGCATCACCACGATCATCGCACCCCGGCGCTTGTCGTTCAGCCGGGTGGAAAAGGTCTGGTCGAACCAGGTCAGCGTCGCCTCGCGCAGCGCCGCCGACTGGGCGCGGCGCGGATCATGCGGATCGTCGACGATCAGCAGATCCCCGCCATCGCCGGTCAGCGTACCGCCGACGGAGGTTGCAAACCGGAAGCCGTTGGCGGTGGTGCTGAAGCGCTGGGCGCGGTCGCGGCCGCGGCGGATGCGGGTTGCGGGGAACAGGCTGCGGTACCAGTCGCTCTTCATCACCGCGCGGGTGTCGAGCGAATGACGCCGCGCCAGTTCATGGGCATAAGAGGCGACGACGACCCTGAGGGCCGGATCATGCCCCAGCCGCCAGGCCGGGTAGGCCACGGAAATGGTCAGGGATTTGAGCGAGCGCGGCGGCACGTTGACGATCAGCCGCCGGATCTCGCCCCGGCGCACCGCCTCCAGATATTCGGCCATCAGGTCGATATGCCAGTTGCCGAAAAACCTGCTGCCGGGGTCGACGGTGTTGAAACATCGGGCAAGGAAGCTGGGGAAGTGGCGCGCGGCAAGCAGCTCCAGCGCGTTCCCCGGGTGTGTCACCTCGGGAAACGGCGTCTGCGCGGCCGCAGAAAACCCGTCATGTGCGTCTCCGGCTATTGTGGAAGAACAGGGTGAAGATGGCGGAAAACCGCCCGCTTCGCCGCGGGCAACTCGCCATCATGGTGAAATAGTTACATCAAAATCGGCTAATGGTTGCATGGGAAGTTGTTGCAACGCCACGCTGGCCTCCGGGTCAGCCGGCCGCGGCCTCGGACAACCCATGGATGCGCTGAAAGATCAGGAAATCAAGCGGCGGGGGTGCCACCTCGGTCT
Source organism: Tistrella sp. (assembly GCF_002684955.1). Lineage (NCBI taxonomy): Bacteria > Pseudomonadati > Pseudomonadota > Alphaproteobacteria > Geminicoccales > Geminicoccaceae > Tistrella > Tistrella sp. Next base: position 76,234 of record NZ_NYWI01000072.1, read on the forward strand.
GGGTCAGCATGTCGTGGGCCTGGCCGCGATGATGGGTCTGATGGTTGAACCAATGGCCGAGAAACAGGGCCAGCTGGTCCGAGAACCTGTCGCCGCGGGTGGTGGTGTAGGTGAAGGGCTCGGCGAAGCGCGACAGCGGCAGGGCGGTGATCGTCCCCAGAATGCGCTGATCCAGCCCGGCACGTGCGTTGCGCAACTCGTTGAAATGGGCCCAGGGCTGGGCGTTCAGCGGCCGGTCGGGCGCCGTGGTGCCGTTCAGCCGGGCCAGGAACAGCTCGTCGACCACCATCATGTGGTTGAGCACGCCGCGGATGCTGCCGAAGAACGCCGCCCGCGGCCGTTCGAACTCCACCACAGGCAGGCGCGCCACCGCGTCATAGAGCCTGAGATTGGCCCAGGCATTGTAGCGGGCGAGGATGCCGAAATAGCTGGGCATGTCCATAAGGGTGCAACTCCGACTGGCGGTGGGCGGCGGAACCATGGCGGCCATCATGACCCGCCGTCACGCGCAGGGATATGGCGGGGTCGAAGAAAATCGCGAAAGGAAAACATCTCTAACGAGATATCACATCGAAATTTATCACCAATACGCGCATATCATCGAATGATCTTGCCTCATTGCGCGCATATCCTCTAGTCTCGCCTCACACGGCAATCCGGGAGGCGTGTCATGCATCGACGGACGGGACGGACACTGCTTCTGTTGCTGATGCTGGTCCTTCCCGGCTGTGCCGGCGACACCGCACCGGATCTGCCCGCCGCCCCAAGCCCGGTGGTCGAGCGCGCGGCCCAGTGGCGCGGCATCGCCGAGGATGCCGCCCTGCAGATCGGGGCCGGATTGCCGCCCGGCGCACGGCTGGTGATCGCCGCACCCGACCGCCGAAGCGCCTTCGCCGACCGGCTGCCCGACCTGCTTGCCGCAGCGTTCATCCGCCAGGGGTTCGCGGTCTGGTCGGCCCCGCCCGGCGATACGGCCCCTCTGGTCCAGGCATCCGCCCCCGGTTTCGATCTGCCGCCGGCCGATGGATCGATGGGTCTGCTTCGGGTCGAAACCCGGATCACCGCGGTCGGCCACGATGCCGAGGATACCCGCAGCCTGCTGGAGGCCGGCCACTACACTCTGCTCGCCACCGGCGTCTATCTGCTCGAAAAGGCCGGCCGCGAGGGCGTGGATCTCGTCGCCAATCCGGGCTGGCTGATCGGCGCCGGCCTTGCCGCCGATCTCGCCAACTGGGCGGAGCGGCCAACCCCCTCGACAGAACTGGTGCTGGGGGTACGGGTGCTGGACGGCACGCGCTATGTCACCGCCACCGACCGGGTCTATCTGATCCGCGACGGCGATCGCGGCCTCTATACCGGCCGGCGGCGGGCCTCGCCCGACACGATCACCGTGCTCTACGATCCGCGCGGCGACAGCCTCTCGGATGCCCGCCAGGCGGCCGCCAGCCATTGCGCCCAGACAGCGCGCCGGCCGATGCTCGCCGCCCGCTGGGCCCCAGCACCCGATCTGCCCGACGACCCGGTCGATCTGGCGGTCGCAACCCTCGTCGACGATGGCGCCCGCCAGCCGCGTCACGGCGCGCGTTTCGACTGCGTCGATGCCGATGCGCGGTTTTAAGCCCTCCGCATCAGGCCCCTTCAGATAGGCTGGCCGCGATCCGCCTGGGCCTCGGTCAATGCCTTTGCAAACGTGTCCGGATCGACATTGCCACCGGTCAGCACCACCATAACGGTCCGCCCGGCAACCGGCACCCGTCCGGCCAGAACTGCTGCAAGGGCTGCGGCGCCACCCGGTTCCTCCACCAGCTTGAAGCGCGCGAAAGCGTAAAGCATGGCGCGCGCCACATCGGCATCGGTCACCGCCACGGCGGCATCGACCACCTGGGCGTTGATCGCGAAGGTGAGCGCACCGGGAATGGGGGTCGCCAGCGCATCGCAGATCGTGCGCACGCCCGGTGCATTGCCGATCCGGCGTCCTTCGGCGATCGACCGGGCGGTATCGTCATGGCCGGCAGGCTCGGCGATCACCAGTGCCGGCCGATCGGGCAACGCCTGCAGGCAAAGCCCCGTACCCGCCGCCAGCCCGCCGCCGCCGCAGGGCACCACCACCACATCGGGCCGCTGCCCCAGGCTTTCGGCCTGATCCAGCATTTCGACCGCGATCGAGCCCTGCCCCGCGATGACGTCGCGATCATCATAGGCCGAAACCACGGTCATGCCGCGTTCGGCGCCGATCCGGCGGGTGATCCCCACCCGGTCGTCCGACAGCCGATCGTAGAACACGATCTCGGCGCCATAGGCGAGCACGCCCTCGATCTTGGTGCGCGGCGCATCGGCCGGCATCACGATCACGGCAGGCGCCCCGAATTCCCGCGCCGCCGCCGCCAGCCCCTGGGCGTGATTGCCCGAGGAATAGCCGACCACGCCGCGTGCCCGCATCTCGGGCGACATCAGCTCCAGCCTGTTATAGGCACCGCGATATTTGAACGAGCCGGTGTGCTGCAGCACCTCGGCCTTGACCAGCAGCCGCCCGCCCAGTTCGGCATCCACGCGGGCGGAGCGCAGCAGCGGCGTCTCGATCATCGACGATCGCATGCGGATCCAGGTCCGCCGCAGCACCGACAGCGTCGGCCAGTTCGACGCCTGGATCTGCTGCAGGCTCGGCCGGGCTCGCGGGGGCAGGATCACGGTGCTGGCGCGGTCGGCATCGATCACCGGCAGATCCACCGCCTCTTCCGGACGGCGAAGCCCGCCCCAGAGGTTCAGCGCGGGCTCCAGCGGCACGCCGGCACGCGCCCGCGCCGCCGCACTCAGCGGCCGCGCGGCAGGCTTGGGACCGGGGGCATAGGCCGACGAAGCGGCCGTGGTCGAGGTCGGGCGGTCCGGGTCGAAGGGCATGGCATCGCCGTCTGAAGCGGGACAGAAGGCCCCAGCATATATCACGCCCGGCCCGGCGCCGACCATCGGCCCGCTCCGCAAGGCTCCGGCGAAAAAAGCTCACACCTTCGATGATCCGCCGTGATTATAAGCGGAATGGTGGCGGCGCCGCGGCAGCGCTGTCCCCCTGTTCGACGCGTGGAGGACCGCCGATGGAACTCGCCAACCAGCTGATCTTCGTAGGCGCCGCCCTCGTGTTGATCAGCATCGGGGCCAGCCTGGTCTCCTCCCGCTTCGGCATGCCGCTGCTGCTGGTCTTCCTTCTGCTCGGCCTTGCCGCCGGGCCGGAAGGTCTGGGCGGCATCGTCTTCGCCGACATAGATTCCGCCGCCCTGATCGGCTCGCTCGCCCTGGCGGTGATCCTGTTCGACGGCGGCCTCAAGACCAAGGGGGAGAATTTCCGTGTCGCCCTCTGGCCCGCCACATCGCTCGCCACCGTCGGCGTGCTGATCACCGCCGGCCTCACCGGCCTGATCGGCTGGGCGCTGTTCGATCAGCTCGGGCTGATGGCCGGCCTGCTGCTCGGCGCCATCCTCAGCCCCACCGACGCCGCGGCGGTGTTCTTCCTGCTCGGCAGCCGCGGGCTGGTGCTGAAGGAACGGGTCGGTGCCACACTCGAAATCGAAAGCGGCAGCAATGATCCGATGGCGGTCTTCCTCACCATCGGCCTGGTTGAGCTGCTGGTGGCCGGTGCCGCAGGCGGCGACGGTCTGGGGGTGGTGGACCTTGCCGGGATCTTCCTGCTGCAGATGGGCCTGGGCGCTGGTTTCGGCGTGGCTGCGGGCCATGTGCTGGGACTGGCCATCAACCGGCTGCGTCTCGCTTCGGGCCTCTATCCGCTGCTGGCGCTGGCGGGCGCCCTCTTCACCTTCGGCCTGACCGCGGTGCTCGGCGGCAGCGGCTTCCTGGCCGTCTATCTGATGGGGTTGATGCTCGGCAACCGGAAGCTTCAGGGCTTCCACAACATCATGCGCTTCCATGACGGGCTCACCTGGCTCGCCCAGATCGTGATGTTCCTGATGCTGGGGCTGATGGTCCTGCCGTCCGGGCTGATTGCGATCGCGCCGCTCGCCCTGCCGCTCGCCTTCGTGCTGATGCTGGTGGTGCGTCCGATCGCCGTCTGGGTGTCGCTGCTACCCTTCAACTTCTCGAAGGCGGAACAGGCTTTCATCTCGTGGGTGGGCCTGCGCGGGGCGGTGCCGATGGTCCTCGCCCTCTTCCCGACCGCGGCGGGGCTGGATGTCGGCCCGCTCTATTTCGGCATCGCCTTCTGGGTGGTCGTGGTCTCGCTCACCATCCAGGGCTGGACGATCACCCCGCTTGCCCGCTGGCTGAAACTCGAAATCCCGTCCAAATCCGGGCCGATCGACCGCATCGAAATCTCGCTGCCCGAACTGCCCGACCACGAGATCGTGGGTTATGCGATCGAGGACGACAGCCCGCTGGTCGATCGCCATCCGCGCCTGCCGCCCTGGGCGCAGCCACTGCTTCTGGTGCGGGAAAAGACCCTGACCACCCCTGCGCCGAGCTTCCGCCTGGCTGTCGGCGACACGCTCTATCTGCTGGCGCCGCCCTGGAAACTGCCGGATCTGGACGCGGTCTTCGGCGGCCGGGCGGAAGAGGATGCCGCCTTCTTCGGTGCCTTCACCCTGAACGGCGAGGCCCGTCTGTCGGGACTGGGCGATGCCTATGGCGTGCCGGTGCCGGCCGAGGCACTACGTGAGACGCTGGCGGATTTCATCGATCGTCAGTTCAACCGTGCACCCGTGGTCGGCGATGTGGTCTTCCTCGGCAATGTCGCCCTGATCGTGCGCGAACGCGACGAGACCGGCCGGGTCACCAAGGTCGGTCTCGACCTCGACGGGCTGAAGCGGCGTGCGCCGCGGGTGCCCTTCCTGCCCGACTGGCCGACGCTGGTCCGCGCCGCCCGCCATCTGGGCCCCGGCCCTGCCCGCGCCATGCGCCGGCTGCGCGACCGCAGCCGCGGCACCACCGCCACCCCCGTTGCAGCCCGGCCCGCCGACAGCACCCGCCGCGGCCTGGCGGAGCGCCTGCGGCGGATGCTCAGGCGCAGGTGAGAGCCGGGTTCCCCTCTACAGGCGAGGTGTCAACTTAAGCGTGCGGTCCCGGCGATGCCGACCGATCCCGCTTCGAACGGCCTCGAAGATTTCGACCGGCAACATGCCCCAGGCAAAGACGTCCCGCCGGTCGCGCCGGACCGGCCGGAGATCATAGCCGGGCCATACGAACCAGTTGAGTTCTCGCGTCACGATCCAGGACGGTTGATCATCCAGGCCAAGCCGTTGCTTGACCTTCAACGGCAAGGCCACCGCGTGAGGATCATCGTCCGGCGGTGTATGCGTAATCGGCACGACATACACACGCCTGTCTCCGTCCTCGTCGGTCATTGTCATGACCACTGCACAGGGCCTCGCTTTCCGGCCTTCCTCCTCACCGCCATCACGCTGATGACGCCACAGGAAAACATAGGAGATAACGAGGCCCGGCACGGGATCGGGAAGCGGCATCCGTCAATCGTCGAGAGAGTAGCGCAACGCCTCGGGAATTTCCGCCGCCTCGAGAGCGGCAAACTCCTCGTCGGTCAACTCCTCGGCCGACACATGGCCCCGCATTGCCTGCTTCAGACGGTGATAGGTCGCAGCCGAGATGATCACGACCGTCTCGCGACCTTGCCTTGTCACGCGGACCGGCTCCGTCAGCGCCCGGTCGTGCCAGGCATCGAAGTCCTTCCGGATCTCGGACGCTGTCACAATGCTGGACATGACGCACCTCCGCTCTCTCGCCCACACAGAAGATGTGGCCATCCGCCCCTGCGTGCAAGGTCGCGACGGCAGGTCACACCACGTCGAAGGTCAGCTCACCCACATGTTCGATGCCGCAGCGGACCTTCTGGCCGCGGGCGATCGGGCCCACACCGGCGGGGGTGCCGGTGAAGACGATGTCGCCGGGCTTGAGCGCGATATAGCGCGACAGTTCGGCGATCACCTCGGCGGTGGTGCGGATCATCTGGTTGAGGTCGGCCTGCTGGCGCATCTGGCCGTCGACCTCCAGCCAGATCCGGCCGCGCTGCGGATGGCCGAAGCTCTCGACACGGGCGAGTGCGCCCACCGGGGCCGCCTGGTCGAAGCTCTTCGCCATGTCCCAGGGGCCGCCGCGGTCACGGGCGGCGTTCTGAAGGTCGCGCCGGGTCAGGTCCACGCCCACGGCATAGCCGTAGACCAGCGACAGCGCCTGATCGGCCGGTACATTCGCGCCCTCGCGGCCGATCGCCGCCACCAGCTCCACCTCGTGATGCAGGTTGGCGGTCATCGGCGGATAGGCGACCTTCGCGCCATCGGCAACCACGCAATCGGCCGGCTTGATGAAGAACACCGCCGCCTCGGCACTCACATCGGTGCCGCCCATCTCGCGGATATGATCCGCGTAGTTCTTGCCGATGCAGAACACGCGGCGGACCGGAAACCGGATCGCCGAGCCGCGAATCGGCAATGTCGGCGCCTCCCAGGATGCCACCGCCAGACCGTAGGTCATGCTCCCTCCCCCCTTGGATCGATCTCGTCCCGGGGCGCAGGGCCATGGGTGCGGGTGCAGGCCGCCCTCGCCACCGGGGCGAGAAAGATACGTCCGCACCCGGTCCATGTTAAGCGTTTGTGATATATCCCGGTGATTTTGCGTCCGAAAGTTACGCCAGCCTGTCGCGTGGCGTGGCGCCGGCGAAGTAGGCATCCAGATTGTCCAGCGCCCGGAAGCCCATCGCCGCCCGGGTCTCGACGGTGGAGGTGCCCATATGCGGCAGCAGATAGGCGTTGTCGAGTTCGGCCCAGCGCGGATCGAATTGCGGCTCGCCGGTGAAGACGTCGAGCCCCGCCGCCCGCAACCGGCCCGACGTCAGCGCCGCAATCGCCGCCGCATCGTCCACCAGCGGCCCGCGCGCGGTGTTGACCAGAATGGCCCCTTCGGGCAGGCGGGCGATCCGCTCGGCATTGATCATGCCGATGGTTTCGGGCGTCGCCGGGCAGTGCAGCGACAGCACATCGGCCACCGCCACCAGATCGTCCAGGCTGTCATGATAGACGGCGTCGGCCAGATCGGCGCCCAGTGCCGCCTCATCCAGCCGGCGGCGCTGATGATAATGAATGGTCATGCCGAAAGCCTTCGCCCGGCGGGCCGTCGCCTGGCCGATACGCCCGAAGCCGACCAGCCCTAGCCGCCTGCCGCGAAGATCGGTGCCCAGCATGAAGGTCGGCGACCAGCCCGACCAGCCGCCGGTGCGCAGCATGCGCTGCCCTTCATAGGCGCGGCGCGCCGCCCCCAGCATGACCAGCATGGCGATATCGGCCGTCGCCTCGGCCACGACGTCGGGGGTGTTGAACACCTGCAGCCCGCGCGCCTTCGCCGCCGCAAGGTCGATATGGTCATAGCCGACCGAGAAGGTGGCGATCGCCTCGACGCAGGCGGGCAGCCCCTCGATCGCCGCCCGATCCATGCGCTCGGTGGGCGTTAGCAGAATGCCGCGAGCGGCGTTGTCGGCCGCCAGCGCCGCCAGCTCTGCCGCCGGAATCGGCCGATCCTCGGCCAGACGGATCACGCGGTAATCGCGCGCCGCCCGCTCCTCCACCGCGTCGGGCAGATGGCGGGTAACGACCAGGACCGGACGATCGGCAGGGGCGGACATGGGGCATTTCTCCCGGATCTGAGGAACGGTCCGCAGCATATCCCGAGCCCGTCGGGCTCCGCCACCCCGTGTTCAACAGCATGGTTTTGTTGTTCTTGAAAACTACTCCTTAAATATGTGTTGTTTATGAGATCCACCGGACCTACATTGCTTTCCAACATGCTGATCCGCATTCAACAGATCGGATCCGTTTTTATCATCCCGCCCGCCGGAACCGGCGTGGGGAGGAGACCGATGACCGCGCTGCTGCCCGTTTCGCTCGACCTGCGCCGCCTGCCCGTCGCCGTGGCCGGCCATGGAGAGAAGGCGCTCACCCGCCTCGCCATGATCATAGAGGCGGGCGCCATTCATCCGCGTGTCTACGCACCGGATGCGCCCGCGGATTTCATTGCCCGGGCCGAGGCGCTGGGTGGCGTGGTGGTCGACCGGCTGCCGAGCGATGCCGAACTCGACGATTTGCGGGTGCTGTTCGTCGCCGATCTGGATGTCGAGACCGCCCGGCCGCTTCATGACCGGGCAGAGGCCTACAAGGTGCTGGTGAATGTCGAGGATGTGGTGCCGCTCTGCGCGCTGCAGGTGCCGTCGGTGCTGCGCCGTGGCGATCTGGCGATCGCCATTTCCACCGCAGGCGCCAGCCCCAGCCTCGCCATCGCCATGAAGCGTGAACTCGCCCGGCTGATCGGCCCCGAATGGGCCGAGAGGACGGCCGCCATCCGCCGGCTGCGTATGGCGCTGCGCGGTGCCAGCACGCCCCCCGCCGCGGTGAAGTCCGCAACCGACGAAATGATCCGGCGCGAAGGCTGGCTGCCCCTCGGCGGCACCGCCGCCGATGCAACCGATGCAACAACCCCGACCGACCATCCCCGCCGTGTGAAGGCCTGATCCTCCCCTCCCCGGAGGGTCAGTGCCTGAGGAACGACAAAAGACCGCGAAAGGTCCTGATCACCATGGCCGTGATCGAGAATGCGCTCTACGACGAGCTGAACTTCCGCCTGGGTCACCTCGACGGGATCGAACTGATCGCCGCCGCTGCCTATGGCCCGCTCGGCGGCCGCCTCGCGCTGGTGTCGTCCTTCGGCACCGAGGCTGCGGTGCTGCTGCACATGGTCTCGCGGGTCGACCGCGACCTGCCGGTCATCTTCCTTGAAACCGGCATGCTTTTCCCCGAGACGCTGGCCTATCGCGACCAGCTGATCGACCGGCTGGGCCTGCGCAATGTCCAGTCCGAGACCCCCGATCCGGTCGACCATGCCCGCGAGGATCCGGAAGACGAGCTCTGGATCACCAACCCCGATGCCTGTTGCGCCTTCCGCAAGGTCCGACCGCTGGCCAAGGCGCTGTCGCGCGTCGACGGCTGGATTTCGGGGCTGAAGCGCCATCATGGCGGCGGCCGCGCCGAGGTGATGCCGGTGGAGCGCGACGGCCGGCGGGTGAAGCTCAACCCGCTCGCCTTCTGGGATCGCGACCAGATCCTGGGCTATTTCGACGCCCACGATCTGCCCCGTCATCCGCTGGAGTCCCAGGGCTACGCCTCCATCGGCTGCATCCCCTGCACCAGCCGCACCCGGCCGGGCGACGATCTGCGCAGCGGCCGCTGGTCGGGCCGGGCCAAGACCGAATGCGGCATCCACACCATGTCCGACGGCGCCGGCATCTGAACGTCTCCGGTCGGCCGCGCCGGTTGACCGCGGCCGGCAGGGCGCCGATGATCGGCCCACGCCCTGCATCCTGAAGACCGGAGCCCTGCCCCCATGCCGACCGACCTGCCTGCCGACCGCACCGACGCCGGCATCGCCCTGCCGCCGCTCGATGCGCTGGTCGATCTTGCGCGCCGTGCCGGCGAGGCGATCATGGCGCTTTACGGCCCCGGCGTCGAACGCTGGACCAAGGCCGATGAAAGCCCGGTGACCGCGGCAGATCTGGCGGCGCACGAGGTGCTGACCAGGGGGCTCGCCGTTCTCACCCCCGATCTGCCGGTGATCAGCGAGGAAGCCGTCACCGAGGCGGAGCTTGCCGCCGGCGCGCCCGCGGCCGCTTTCTGGCTGGTCGATCCGCTCGACGGCACCCGCGAATTCCTGTCGCGCAATGGCGAGTTCACCGTCAACGCCGCCCTGGTGGTCGACGGCCGCCCCATTGCAGGCGTGGTCGGCGTGCCGGCCACCGGCAGGATCTATGCCGGCTCTCCCGATGGTGCCGTGGTGGTGGAAGCCGATGGCAGCCGCCGGCCGATCCGGGTGCGGCCCGTGCCCGCCGACGGCCCGGTGGCGCTGATCAGCCGCAGCCATCTGGACCCGCGCACCCGCGACTGGCTGGCGGCGCACGAGGTGGAGCGCAGCCGCCAGGCCGGCTCCAGCCTGAAACTCTGCCTGATCGCCGAGGGCGAGGCCGATCTCTACCCGCGGCTGGGGCGCACCATGGAATGGGACATCGCCGCCGGCCATGCCGTGCTCCTGGCTGCCGGCGGCCATGTCGACACCCTGGCGGGCCCGCCGCTCACCTATGGCAAGCCGGGGCTCGACAATCCCCATTTCCTCGCCCGCGGTCCCTGGACCACCGGCGAGGCGGCGGACGCATGACCGGCGAGATCGACACCCGCCTGCTCTCCCGCCTGGTCTCTGCGCTCACCGCCAGCGCCGGCCGCCATCCGGCCAGCCGGGCCGATCTGGAACGCCGCGCCCGCAGCCGGCTGACCCGCTGGCAGGAAGCGGCCGCCCTGCCGCCCGAAACGCTCGACACCATGGTGGCCCGGGCGCTGGACAGGGTCGCCGCCGCCGGGCTGGTCGATGACGATGCCTATGCCCGCCTCCGCGCCCGCAGCCTGCGCAATCGCGGCCGGCCCCGCGCCGGCATCGCCCGCGACCTGTCGCTGCGCGGGCTGGAACCCGCGCGGATCGAAGGCGTGCTCTCCGACATGGCCGAGGATGAAGGCGGCGCCGACGACCGGATCGGCGCCATCGCCTATGCCCGCCGTCGTCGGCTGGGCCCCTGGCGACCCGAAGCCGCCCGCGACGGCACCCGCCAACGCGACATCGCCGCCATGGCCCGTGCCGGCTATTACCCCGATCTGGCCCGCCGGGTGATCGATGCGGTCGATGTCGATGCCCTGGACGACTGGGCAGCCGATGCCGAGGCCCTTCCCGACCGGCGCCGGCCGGGCAGCACGACAGAGGACTGACGCCTCAGCCCAGGCTGCGCTCGATCTCGTCGGCAAGTGCCTCCAGCTCCCGGGCGGCGGCTGAACGCGGCTCGGTTTCCGAGACGGCCAGCCCGTCGAGCAGCGATGCCGCAAAGCCTGTCCGGTTGGCGAAGCGGGTATCCGCCACCGGTGCGCCCAGTTCCGCCACCGCATCGATCATCGCCTGGGCGAGGCGCGCACGCGGCGCCACGCGGTTCAGCACCAGCAGCACCTGCCGCCGCTCGGCCCGCACCAGGTCCAGGGTCGGCCGGGTCGCGCCCACGTCGAACGGGTTGGGCTGCACCGGCACCAGCACCAGATCGGCGGCACGCACCGCGCAGCGGGCATCGTTCTCGGCCTCGGGCGGGGTGTCGACGATGACCACATCATGTTCGCGCCCAAGCCCGGCCAGTTCGCCGTCCAGCCGCCAGCCCGACAGGGCCCGCATGGTCACCGCCGGCCGGTTGGGGCTGCGCTCCGCCCGCCAGCCCGCCCAGCGGGCCAGGCTGCCCTGATCATCGATATCCACCACCGCCACCCGACGGCCGCGTGCCGCCCAGCATCCCGCCAGCTGCGCCGCCAGCGTCGTCTTGCCGGCGCCGCCCTTCTGCTGTGCGATGGTCAGGATCATCTCCCGTCTCCCCGATACGTTCCTCATCCGGCGTTGCACTCACCCGCCGATATCCGAGCTGAAGCGTGACCTCTGCGACGGCTGGCCGCAAGCCTCGTGCACGGTTGCGTCCCGCGCCCCGGACCGGCATAGTCGGCGGATACCGACCCTGTGGCGCCGGCCGGTTCCGGTGCCCGCCCTCGTGCGGAGACAACCACATGCTCAGCGCCGAAGAGAGCCTCAACTTCATCCGCGAGCGGATCGACGCCCTCGGGCATGGCAGCAAGCACCATGAACGGGCGGCGCATGACGCGTTGACGCTGCTGTCGAACCACTGGTCCGAGGAAAGCGGCGAGTCGATGGACAACGACCTCGCCGTCATCGAGATGATCGGCCAGGATCTCGCCGATCTTCAGCGCCACATCGCCGACCTTCAGCATGCCTATCTGAAGGCGCTTTTCGGCGACAAGCCCGACTGACCTCTGCGCCCGTGTCCCCTTCGCCCGTATCCCCTGAACCAACCTGCCGGCTGAAGGTTGCGGTCGATCCGGTCAGCGCCGAAGACCGCCGCGCCATCGACGATGCGGCGGCGCTTGTCGTCGCCGGCCGGCTCGTCGCATTCCCGACCGAAACCGTCTATGGCCTGGGTGCCGATGCCACCTCAGACGCAGCGGTCGCCCGGGTCTATGCCGCCAAGGGGCGGCCGGCCCGCAACCCGTTGATCGTCCATGCGTCGGATCCCGAACAGGGGCTGATCGTGGCGCGCGCCGACGATCGGGCGCGGGTGCTTGCCGGGCTGTTCTGGCCCGGCCCGTTGACCATGGTGATGAAGCGCCGGGCAGATTGCCGCATCGCCGATGTCGCCGCCGCCGGTGGCCCCACGGTCGCGGTCCGGGTTCCGGCACTGTCGGCCGCGCGGGCGCTGATCAGGGCGGCGGGTGTGCCGATGGTCGGTCCCAGCGCCAACCGGTCGGGCCATGTCAGCCCCACCACCGCCGATCATGTGCTCGCCGATCTGGACGGGCGTATCGCCGCGGTGCTGGATGCCGGCCCCTGCCCGGTGGGCGTCGAATCCACCGTCATCGACCTTTCAGGGCCACGGGTCCGCGTGCTCCGGCCCGGCGCGATCACCACCTCGATGCTGCGGGCGGCCCTCGGCGCAGACGATCTGGCCGACCCGGCGGACGGCGCCGATCTGCCGGCCGATGACGGCCTCTCGGCCCTGCCCTCACCCGGCATGCTCGGCAGCCACTACGCCCCCGGCCATGCCGTCCGGCTGGATGCAACGGCGCCGCTTCCCGGCCGGCGGGAGGTGCTGCTCGCCTATGGCCCGCCGCCACCGGGCTTTGCCCATGTGCTGCAGCTGTCGGCCGATGCCCGCCCGCGCGAAGCCGCCCGGCGGCTCTACGCGCTGCTGCGCGCCGCCGACGGCTTCGATGTCGATGGCATTGCGGTCGCCCCCCTGCAGGTGTCCCCTGCCGACCCCGATGGGGAAATCCTGGCCGCCCTCGCCGACCGGCTGGGACGTGCGGCCGCACCTCGTGACTGACCGGTCATGCCGTCATCACCCCGACACGGAGAAACTCTAAAGTGAGCGATCTTTTCGATCGCAGCGGCGGAGCAGTGATGCGGCAATCCAGGGAGCAGGATCTCGACCGGCTGATTGCGCTTGCGCTCGCCGCACCGGGCGAAGCCGGGGCGGCCGTCGGCGACCTGCCGGCACCGGGCGACTGGCGGGCCGGCGCGATTGCACTGCGCGCCGCACCGATCCCTGCCACCATGCACTGCATGGACGTGGTCGACCGCTTCCTCAGGGATCCGACCCTGCCCGCCCTGGCGGTGGTGGATGGCCAGGAACGGCCGATCGGCCTGGTCGGGCGCACCCATCTGCTCTATGAATTCGCCCGCCCCTTCATCCGCGATCTGTATGCCCGACGCCCGATCCGCGAATTGATGGCGCCGGATCCGCTGGTGGTCGATGAAGGAACCGGGATCGAAGCGCTGGGGGCCGAGATCACCGCCGTCGGCGGCGGCGCCTTCTCGGCCGGTTTCGTGGTCACCGCCAAGGGTCGCTATCTGGGGGTGGGCTCGGCGCTGGACGTGATGCGCCGGCTGGTCGCCCGCATGGCCGAGCACAACCGCGCGCTCGACCGCGCCGTCGAAGAGGCGGAGCGGGCCAATGCCGCCAAGACCGCCTTCCTCGCCAATATGAGCCACGAGCTGCGCACGCCGCTGAATGCGGTTCTGGGTTTTTCCGAGATCATCATGACCCAGATGCTGGGCCCGGTCGGTCATGCCCGCTATCTGGAATATGTCGGCGACATCCACTCCTCGGCCGAACATCTGCTGTCGCTGATCAACGATCTGCTCGACATCGCCAAGGCCGATGCCACCGGTCTGCCGCTCGACATCGAACCGGTCGACCCCACGAGCCTCGCCACCGAGACGCTGCGCATGGTGGCGCCGCGGGCCGAAAAGGCCGGGGTGATCCTTGCCGCCGACCTGCCGGAGCGGATGCCGATGATCACCGGCGACCGCCGCCGCCTGCGTCAGATCCTGCTGAACCTGCTGTCGAACGCGGTGAAATTCCCCCCCGACGGCGGTGAGGTGCGGCTGATCCTGGAAGATGTGCCGCCCGGGCCGGATCAACCGGCCTGCATCCGGATGATGGTCGCCGATACCGGCATCGGGATGAGCGCCGATCAGATCCCGATCGCGCTGTCGCGCTTCGGCCAGATCGATTCCAGCCTCACCCGTCGCCATGACGGCACCGGCCTCGGCCTGCCGCTGTCGCGCGCGCTGGCGGAACTGCATGGCGGCGGGCTCACCATCGACAGCACGCCCGGCTTCGGCACCACGATCACCGTCCCCCTGCCGCATCGGGCGATGGTCAGGCCGATCGGAACGGATCCGGTTAGAGCAGACCCAGGGCTCTGAGTTCGGCCGCAAGCTTCGGGTCGCCGCCTTCGGCACTGCCGCTGCGGCGGTCGGCCGGGGCGTCCTCGGGTTTCAGATAGCGCCAGCCCTGATGCGGCTTGCGCGGCTGGGTCTCGGTCTCGACCAGGTCGGGGTCCAGCACCAGGGCGCAGCGGCGCACGCCATCCGTGCCCTGCACCGGCTCCAGCGCCACCAGCCTCTGACGGGCTGAGACCAGGCCGCGGATCACCCAGTAGAGCGAGCCGCCATCCAGCAGGGCCGCGGTTTCCTTGGGCGTCTGGCGGGTGACATGGACAAGCAGCGGCGGCCGGCCCGCGGCGCGGGCCTCTGCCAGCCGGGCGGTCTGGAGTTCGGCCAGATGTTCGACCGAGTTGACCCCGACCGCGAGTTTGAGAAGATGCAGCGTCATGGCGCGCACTCTATGCCGTCCGGTGCCGCCGCGCCAGAGGCTGACATGCGCCCGTCTCTCCCGATCGCTCCGCCCCTCCCGGAAGGCTCCGCCCCCAATGTCCGCACCGCTCAACCGCCCCTCGCCCGAGATCCTGGACCGCATCCGCGCCGTGGTGGGGCCGAAGGGCTGGCGTGACGATCCGGCGGCGATGGAACCGCATCTGAAGGAATGGCGCGGCCTCTGGACGGGACGGACCCCCGCCGTGGTGATGCCTGCAACCACGGAAGAGGTCGCAGCCGTGGTGACGATCGCGTCGCAAGCCGGCATCGCGCTGGTTCCCCAGGGCGGCAATACCGGCCTGGTCGGCGGCGGCGTGCCGACCGAAACCGGCGACGAGCTGCTGATCAGCCTTGCACGCATGAACCGGATCCGCGATGTCGATGCCGCAGGCGGCAGCATGGTCGCCGAGGCCGGCTGCATTCTGGCCGATGTTCAGGCCGCCGCCGCAGAGGCCGGCCGGCTGTTCCCGCTCAGCCTCGCCTCGGAAGGCAGCGCCCGGATCGGCGGGCTGATCTCCACCAATGCCGGCGGCGTGCATGTGCTGCGCTATGGCAGCATGCGCGATCTGGTGCTGGGGCTGGAGGTGGTGCTGCCCGATGGCCGGGTGTGGAACGGGCTGCGCCGGCTGCGCAAGGACAATACCGGCTATGCGCTGCGCCAGCTCTTCGCCGGCGCCGAGGGCACGCTCGGCATCATCACCGCGGCCGCCCTTGAACTGGTGCCGATGCCGCGCCACCGGGCGGCGGCCTTCGTCGCCATGGGCTCGCCCGAGGCGGCGCTCGACCTTTTCGCCCGCGCCCGCGCCCATGCGGGCGACCTGCTCGAAGCCTTCGAGCTGATCAATGCGACGCCGATGGGCTTCGCCCTCCGCCACATTCCGGGCCTTAGCGACCCGCTGCCCGATGCCGCCGGGCCCTGGTTCGTGCTGATCGAGCTGGCCGGCCCCATCCCGCTGGGTGATCTGCTGGAAGGTCTGCTCGGCGAGGCGCTGGAAGAGGGCGCGATCGAGGACGCCGCCATCGCCCAGTCCGAAACCCAGTGCAACGCCTTCTGGTCGCTGCGCGAGGGCCTGTCCGAGGCCCAGAAGCCCGAGGGCGCCAGCATCAAACACGACGTCTCGGTGCCGGTCTCGGCCATCCCGGCCCTGATCCGCCGCGGCGGCCGCCTGGTCGAGGAACTGATCCCGGGCGCCCGGCTCTGCCCCTTCGGCCACATGGGCGACGGCAATATCCACTTCAACGTCAGCCGCCCGGTCGACATGACCGATGCCGATTTCCTGGCCCGCTGGCACGAGGTCGCCACCGCCGTGCATGATCTGGTGGCGGAGCTGGACGGCAGCTTCTCGGCCGAACACGGCGTCGGCCGGCTCAAGACCGGCGATCTCACCCGCTACCGCTCCGAGGTCGAAGTCGGGCTGATGCGCGCGATCAAGGAGGTCATCGACCCGGCCGGCATCATGTCCCCCGGCCGGGTGCTGTCGCGGGACTGATGCGACAAAGCCGCCCTCAGCCGATGAAGGCCGCCATCACCGCCTTCAGCACCGGCCGGATGCGGGCCGCGCGCTCGGGCAGGAAGCTGAAGGGCGGGCCGTTCTCCTCCATATAGGTCTCCTGGACCAGCTCCATCTGGATCGCCTCGACGCCCTGGTTCGGGCGGCCATAGCTGCGGGTGATATGGCCGCCGACGAAGCGGCCGTCGACCACATGGCCATAGCCCGCCGCTCCGGCCGCCGCCTCCGCCGCCGCGGCGACCCGCGCCCTGCGGTCCGGGCTCATGCTTGCGCCGCGGGCCGTGCCGATGTTCAGATCCGGCAGCCTCCCCTCGAACAGCCGCGGCACCACGCCCCGGATCGAATGGGCATCCCAGAGCAGTGCATGGCCATGGACGGCCTTCGCGCGGTCGAGTTCCGCCGCCAGCGCCGCATGATAGGGCTGCCAATAGCTGGCCACCCGCTCCGCGATCTCGGCCGCATCGGGCTCGGCCCCCGGCAGATAGAGCGGCCGGCCGTCGAACAGCGTCGTGGGGCAAAGCCCGGTGGTCGCCTGGCCGGGATAGAGGCTCTCGCCCGAAGACGGCCGGTTCAGGTCCACGACATAGCGCGACAGCCGGGCGGCGATGATCGTGGCATCGAATTCGGCCGCGAAGTCATAGAGTTCGGGGATATGCCAGTCGGTATCGGCCAGATCCAGCGCCTCGGGCGTCAGCCGCGCCTCCAGCCCGTCGAACAGCCCCGTGCCGCAATGGGGCATGCTCACCACCAGGGCCGAGCCGCCGCGGCGGAGGGTATAGACCTCGTGCACCATCGTCTCGCCGGTCATCCCGCCATGCCCTCCCTCTCCAGGCTCACCTCGGTCAGGTCGCAGAAGCGACCCTCACGCACCATCATGCCGGCTGCGGTCAGGTCCGGCGCGAAATAGCGGTCGGTGTCGTAAGACGGCACCACCGCGCGGATCCGCGCCACCGCCTCTTCGACCTTGGCCGCCGCGCGGAGCGGCCGGTGGAATTCCAGCCCCTGGGCCGCCGCCAGCAGTTCGATGCCCACGATCTCGGACACGTTGTCGGCGATGTCGCCCAGCCGCCGGGCGGCAAAGGTCGCCATGCTGACATGGTCTTCCTGATTGGCCGAGGTCGGCAGGCTGTCGACGCTGGCCGGATGGGCCAGGGTCTTGTTCTCCGAAGCCAGCGCCGCCGCCGTCACATGGGCGATCATGAAGCCGGAATTCAGCCCGGCATCGGCGACCAGGAAGGCCGGCAGGCCGCTGATCGACGCATCGATCAGCATCGCGATCCGCCGCTCCGCCAGCGCGCCGATCTCGGCGGCGGCAATCGCCAGCTGGTCGGCGGCCATGGCCACGGGCTCGGCGTGGAAATTGCCGCCCGAGATCACCTCACCGGTATCGGTCATCACAAGCGGGTTGTCGGTGACCCCGTTCGCCTCGATGGTCAGCGTGCGTGCCGCCATGCGCATCTGGTCCAGCACCGCCCCCATCACCTGGGGCTGGCAGCGCAGCGAATACGGGTCCTGCACCCGGTGGCAGTCGGGGCCCTGATGGGCGGCGTTGAGCGGGCTCGCCGCCAGCAGATCACGACAGGCCGCCGCCGCGTCGATCTGGCCGGGCTGGCCGCGCAGCGCATGGATGCGCGGGTCGAAGGGCCGGTGGCTGCCCATCACCGCCTCGACCGCGATCGCGCCCGAGACCAGGGCCGAGCGATAGCAACGCTCGATCCGGAACAGCCCGTCCAGCGCCAGCGCGGTCGAGACCTGGGTGCCGTTGATCAGCGCCAGGCCTTCCTTGGCCCCCAGTTCGATGGGCGCCAGCCCGGCACGGGCCAGCCCTTCGGCCGCCGGCAGGCGCTCACCCGCCACAATCACCTCGCCGATCCCCAGCAGCACACCACAGAGATGGGCGAGCGGCGCCAGATCGCCCGAGGCACCGACACTGCCCTTGGACGGGATCACCGGCAGCACGTCGGCCGCATGCAGCGCCAGCGGCGCCTCGACCAGTTCCCCCCGCACGCCCGAAGCGCCGACCGCCAGGCTCGCCGCCTTGATCGCCAGGATCAGCCGCACCACCGGCGCCGCCAGCGGTGCCCCGACGCCGGTTGCATGCGACAGGATCAGATTGCGCTGCAGCCGGGCGAGATCGCTGGCCGCGATGCGCTTCTGCGCCAGCTTGCCGAAGCCGGTATTGATGCCGTAGACGGCCTCCTCGCCGGCCGCGATGCGCTCCACGATCGCGGCCGAGGCCGCCATCCGCGCCGGCGCCGCATCGTCCAGCGCCAGATGCGGCCGCCCCGCCCAGATCCGGCGGAGATCGTCGAGCGGGATCCGACCCGGTGCCAGGACCAGGGTCTCTGTGGTCTCGGTCATGCATGCAGCCTTTCGAGCGCGGCCCGGAAGCGGCGGGCGATGGCGTCCTCGTGGAGATGCCGGCCGCCCGCCACGACATGGCGGCCCCCGGCGAAAACATCGGTGACCAGCGGGCGATTGCCGGCGAAGATCCAGCCGTCGAGCACGCTGTCGGGCCGCCGGCCGATCATCGAGGCATCGGCAGCGTCCAGCACCACGATATCGGCGCGCGCCCCCGGCGCGATGCGCCCGGCCTCGATCCCCAGCGCCCGGGCGCCCCCGGCTGCGGCGGTCAGATACAGCGTCTCGCCGGTCGATCTGCCGGCGCCGCCCGACAGCACGGTGCGCCGGCCGCTCACCAGGCGCTGGCCGTATTCCAGCAGCCGCAATTCTTCGGCCACCCCGATCGAGACATGGCTGTCGGTGCCGATGCCGAAGCAGCCGCCCTCGGCCATAAAGGCCTCGGCCGGGAAGATGCCGTCGCCCAGATTGGCCTCGGTCACCGGGCAGAGCCCGGCCACGGCACCGCTCTGCGCGATCCGGCCGCGCTCGTCCGCCGTCACATGGGTCGCGTGTACCAGGCACCAGCGCCGGTCGACCCTGGCATGATCATACAGCCAGTCGACCGGCCGGGCGCCGGTGGCGGCCAGGCAGTCAGCCACCTCGCGCGGCTGTTCGGCGATGTGGATATGGACCGGGCCGGCGGGCCGCGCCGCCAGCACCTCGGCCAGCAGGGCCGGCGGCACGGCGCGCAGCGAATGCGGGGCTATGCCGACCACCAGATGCGGATCGGCCGCGGCTTCGGCCTCCAGCCGCGCGACCAGGGCCAGGAAGCGATCGGCATCCAGAATGAAACGGCGCTGGCCCTCGGTCGGCGGCAATCCGCCGAAACCCGATGCGGCATAAAGCACCGGCAGCATGGTCAGCGCGATGCCGGTCTCGCGCGCCGCGGCGACGGCGCGCAGGCTCATCTCCGCAGGATCGGCATAGGGGCTGCCGTCCAGATCGTGATGCAGGTAGTGGAACTCACCCAGCGCAGTGAACCCCGCCTTCAGCATCTCAACCTGGCCCCAGGCGGCCACGGCCTCGAAATCCTCGGGCGTCATCCGGTCGAGCGCCCGATACATGGCGGCCCGCCAGCTCCAGAAACTGTCGGCCCCCTCCGCCCCGGCCCGCTCACCAAACCCGGCGATGGCGCGCTGATGGGCATGGCCGTGCAGGTTCGGCATGCCCGGCACGGCATGGCCGTCCAGCCGCAACGCATCGCCGGGCGGCACGGCATCGGCCTCGACGCCGGCGATGCGTCCGGTCGCATCCATGGTGACCAGAACATCACGTGCCCAGCCCTCGGGCAGGCGGGCAGTCTTCAGGAACAGTCTCTGCATCTGGCTCCGCTCCGGTCTCGACCTAGACAAGCCTATACAAGCTTAGACAAGTCTGACAAGATCGTTCTCAACGCGACCGAGATGGAGACGACGGCCATGACCACGGCGACCCGCTGGGACCGGATCTGGGTGAACCTGCATGTGGCGACCATGGTCCCGGGCGACGAGCCCTATGGCGCGATCGGCGATGCCGCGGTGGCGGTGAAGGATGGCCGCATCGCCTGGGTCGGTCCGGCGCAGAATCTGCCCGGCCTGCCCGACATGCTGGCGGCCGAGGTGATCGATGCCGGCGGCGCCTGGATGACGCCGGGGCTGATCGACTGCCATACCCATCTGGTCCATGGCGGCAACCGCGCCCGGGAATTCGAGCTGCGGCTCAACGGCGCCTCTTACGAAGAGATTGCGAAGGCCGGCGGCGGCATTCTGTCCACCGTCACCGCCACCCGCGCCGCCGATCAGGACCGGCTGATCGCCGATGCCCTGCCCCGGCTGGATGCGCTGCTCGCCGAAGGTGTGACCACGGTCGAGATCAAATCGGGCTACGGCCTCGAAACCGATACCGAGCTGCGCATGCTGCGTGCCGCCCGGGCCCTCGGCACCCGCCGGCCGGTCGAGATCCGCACCACCCTGCTCGGCGCCCATGCGCTGCCGCCCGAATTCGCCGACGACGCCGAGGCCTATGTCGACCTGGTGGTGCGCGAGATGATCCCGGCCGCCGCCGAGGCCGGCCTCGCCGATGCGGTCGATGCCTTCTGCGAGCGGATCGCCTTCTCCACCGCCCAGACCCGGCGGGTGTTCGAGGCCGCGCGCGCCGCCGGCCTGCCGGTCAAGCTGCATGCCGAACAGCTGAGCGACCAGAAGGGCGCAGTGCTCGCCGCCGAATTCGGCGCGCTCTCGGCCGATCATCTGGAATATCTGGGGGTCGACGGCGTGCGCGCCATGGCCGCCGCCGGCACGGTGGCGGTGCTGCTGCCCGGCGCCTTCTACATGCTGCGCGAAAAGCAGCTGCCGCCGATCCTGGAACTGCGCGCGGCCGGCGTGCCGATCGCCATCTCCACCGACTGCAACCCCGGTACCTCGCCGGTGACCTCTCTGCTGCTGATGGTCAACATGGCCTGCACCCTGTTCCGCCTGACGCCCGAAGAGGCGCTGGCCGGCGTCACCCGCGTGGCGGCACGGGCGCTGGGGCTGGAAGATCGCGGCACCATCGCCCCGGGCCTGCGCGCCGACCTCGCCCTCTGGCGGATCGGCACGCCGGCCGAGCTGGCCTATATGGTCGGCTTCAATCCCTGCATCCAGGTCGTCCGGGGCGGCCGGCCGCGGGATCCGCGCATGGGCTTTGCAGGGGAAGCCGCCGCATGACCCAGCCGCTCTACCGCCGGATCAAAGCAGCGATCCGCGCCCGGGTCATCGAGGGCGACTGGCCCGAAGGCAGCCAGCTGCCGTCGGAAAACCGCCTGCTGGAGGAATTCGGCGTCAGCCGGATGACCGTGCACCGGGCCCTGCGCGAGCTGACCGACGAGGGCCTGCTCGCCCGGGTTCAGGGGGTAGGCACCTTCGTGGCCGAGCGCCGCCCCGGGGTTTCGGTGGTGGAGCTGCGGTCGATCGCCGACGAGATCACCACCCGCGGCAACCGCCATGCCGCGCGGGTGGAGGTGCTGGACGAGGTGACGGCCGATGCCGCCCTCGCCCGGCAGATGAACCTGCCCGAAGGGGCCCGGCTCTGGCATTCGATCGTGCTGCACACCGAAAACGACGTGCCGATCCAGCATGAAGAGCGCTGGGTGAACCCGGTTCTGGCGCCGGACTATCCGGCCCAGGATTTCACCCGCATCACCCCCACCGCCTATCTGTCGGGCCTCCATGCCGCACCGGATGTCGAACATGTGATCGAGGCGACCGCCGCGCCGAAGGCCATCGCCGCCCGGCTCGGCATCGCCCGCAACGATCCCTGCCTCAGGCTCACCCGCCGCACCTGGGTGGATCGCGGCGTGGTCACGCTCGCGATCCTCACCCATCCGGGTACCCGCTTCCGCCTCGGCACCCGCTTCCGGGCCGGCCCCGGCACCATGCCGCTGGCGGCAGGCTTCTGAGGTCAGCCGCTGGCGCGCGCCAGCAGCCGGCCCATATTGCGGATCACCGCCGCCCCGACGCCGCGTCGTTTCGGGCCCAGAATGGCATCGGTCGGGCCTCGCCCCTCGATCGCCAGATGCCGGCCCAGCGTGCTGCCGAACCCGGCCAGCCACACTGCCGAAAACCGGTTCACCCGGCCCAGGATCGATCGCATGTCGACATACATCACCCGGACGGTCTCGTCGCTGTCGGGGTGCTTCTTGGTCAACGGCAGCGGCTTGCCGCCCACCGCCTGATACATCGGCACCAGGCGCGGAATGGCATCGAACAGCATGAAGCGCACGCCCATCGACAGGCTCAGCCGCTCCACCTCGCGGAACAGGTCATAGCGGATGCGGTTGCCGCGGAAATCCGGATGGACCACCAGCCGCGAGACCTCGACGAAACCGCCCTCCCAGAACGTGTCCGGCACCGGCACCTGGGCCTGCAGCTCGCTCAACGACCGGTCGCCGCCATTGACCACCAGCCGGGCGGTGGCGATCGGCTTGTCGCCCAGATACGCCAGAAACAGGATCGACGAGCCGTCCAGCCGGTCCGCCCAGTCGGCCGGGTCGCGCGCCTCGGGCCGGCGCCCGTAGAACTGGTTGGCATCCCGCCGGAGCGCGCGGGCCGTTACCATATCCGCCGCACCCGCCGCCGGCACCACCCGCAGATGCCGCATCAGCCCGCGCGGCTTCAGCCCATGGGTCCAGAGTGCCTGGATTCCGAAGCCGGGCGCGGTGCAGGCGGCCAGCACCGCCGCCCGGTCGATCGCCGCCGGATCGGCCATGCGCAGCAGGACGCGCACGGTTTCAGTCCCGCTCTCCACCGCCACGATCCGGCTGCGCAGCCGGAAGGGATCGGCCCAGGGCCGCACCACGGTCAGGGTCATCAGCGTGCCCGGCACCAGCAGGGCGGCCGGTCCCGTCACCTCCGCCACCGCCTCATAAGGTCCGATGGCCGTGACCAGGGCCGGCAGCCGCCGCCGGTTCAGGCTCCGGCCATCCAGCATCGCCGGCAGGGCCTCGGCAGGCCGCGGCAGCTGATCGACCACCGGCGCCGGGATCGCGGCATCCAGCCGCACGATGCCCCGCGCGGGCTCCACCGAAAGGCAGCCGAGCCGGAGCGGCCCCAGCCGCCGCCGACGGATCGCCCGCCGGTCGACCCCGGGTTCCACCGCCACCGCCGTGGCCGGATCGGCCAGCCGCCCCGCCACGTCCTCGGGCAGATGCCCGCCGGCCGCCACGAAGGACCAGCCGCCCCCGGCATCCCAGACCAGGCGCCCGTTCAGCCGGTCCGGCCCGGCATGCAGGCAGACGGCCACCGCATGCGGCGGCGGCAATCCGGCCGCCGCCATGGGGGATGGCGCAGGCGGCGGCGCCTCTGCCGCGGGCCTGGCCATTGCATCGCTGACGGGCAGATCGATCAGGGTCATGGCGCGCCTCTCCGGCTGCGGGTGGACCTTTTAGATAACGATACTGATGATTGTAAATTATAATGACTTTCAGTTGATATTTAAAATCATGTACCACGAAACGAGACACAGGCTTTCGTCATCCGCCGCTGAATTCGCCAGCCGTCTGCGAAAGCCGGGATGTTTCACAGTTGATAATCAACCATAGAATGATATTCTGGCTCGCAATACGCGGCATGATTTTTTCACGGTCCGCGCCCCCTTTGCGGACGGCCGCGACCACCTGCGCCTCGGCGGAGGGTTCGCCATGCACATAGAAGACCTCGCAGCCCTGATCCAGGACGACGTGTTCGTACCGGTCCGCATCGATGCGGCTGGTGGTGTCGACATCCTGCTCAAGATCGAAGGGCTGAACCCCGCAGGGTCCATCAAGTTCAAGACCGCGCTCGCGATGATCGCCGACATGGAACGATCCGGGCGCCTGAAGCCCGGCGCCACGGTGGTCGAAAGCTCGTCGGGCAATCTGGGCCTCGCACTCAGCATCGTCTGCCGTGCGCTCGGCTATGGTTTCGTCTGCGTCTCGGATCCCAACATATCCCCCGCCACCCGCGACATGATCGAGGCGACCGGCGGCCGGATGGAGCCGGTGACCGAAACCGACGAGAATGGCGGCTATCTGGGCACACGGCTCCGGCGGATCGCCGCCCTGCTCGATCGCCATTCGGGTTGGGTCTGGACCAATCAATACGGCAATCCGGCCGCGAAATGGGCCCATCACCGCTGGACCGGCCCTGCCGTGCGGCGGCGGGTCGACCGGCCGGATTTCCTGTTCGTCGGTGTCGGCACCGCCGGCACGGCCATGGGTTGCGCGGAATACTTCCGGATCAATGCACCCGACACGAGGGTGATCGGGGTCGACAGCGTCGGGTCGGTGACCTTCGGCCAGACGCCGGGCCGGCGCTACCTGCCGGGGCTGGGCGCCAGCCAGCAGCCGCCGCTTTTCGAAGCGACCATGCTGGACGAACAGGTGATCGTGCCCGAGACCGAAACCGTCACCGCCTGCTGGCGCTTCCGCCGCCGCCACGGCTTCCTGATCGGCGCCTCCACCGGCACCGTGCTGGCCGGCATCGCCCGCCATGCCGCCGCCGGCGCCATCCCGCCCGGTGCCACGGTGGTCGCGCTCTCGCCCGATCTGGGCGACCGCTATGCCGCGACCCTCTACGACGCCGCCTGGATCGGCAGCCGTTATGCCGACCTTCCCCCCGACATTGCCGAGGCCCTTGCCGCATGACCGACCGCATGCTTCAGCCGGCCCCCTTCACCGTGATCGGTGCCGAGGCCGTCCGCCGGGCCCTTGCCGCCCGTCCCGACCATCTGGTCGCCCTGGTGCGCGACACCTATCTGGCCCACGACGCCGGGCTGACCGTCAACCCCGACAGCTATTTCCTGCGCTTCCCCGACCGACCCGGCGACCGGATCATCGCCCTGCCGGCCGCGATCGGCGGCGATGACCCGGTCTCGGGTATCAAATGGATCGCAAGCTTTCCCGGCAACCTTTCCCGCGGCATCGACCGTGCCTCGGCCGTGCTCGTCCTGAACGATGCCGGGACCGGCTATCCTGTCGCCTGCCTGGAAAGCTCGATCATCAGCGCCGCCCGCACCGCCGCCTCGGCGGTGCTGGGGGCCGAACTGCTCCATGGTCCTGAAAAGCGGGCCCGACAGGTGGCGGTGATCGGCACCGGGCCGATCGCGCGCGCCATCACCGACATGCTGTTCGCCACCGGCTGGCAGGCGGGCGAACTGGTCGCCCATGATCTCGACCTCGCCCGCGCGACGGCCTTCGCCGATGCGATCGGGCTGCGCCGGCGGATCCCCACCCGGGCCACCGCCGATATCGCCGCGGCGATCAGCCAGGCCGATCTGGTGATTTTCGCCACCACCGCCGGCCGGCCGCATGTGCTCGATGCCGGGCTCTTCGCCCATGCCCCGACCGTGCTTCACATCTCGTTGCGTGATCTGGGGCCCGAGGTGATCCTCTCGGCCTGGAACCTGGTCGACGATGTCGATCACGCGCTCAAGGCGGATACCTCGCTGCATCTGGTCGAAAAGGCCCGCGGCGATCGCGGCTTCGTCGCCGGCACCATCGCCGATGCGGTGCATGGCCGGATCGTGCCCGACCGCAGCCGTCCCCGGATCTTCTCCCCCTTCGGCATGGGCATCCTGGACCTCGCCCTGGGTCTGGATGTCTGGAAGACGGTCACCGACCAGGGCGGCGGGGTCGTTGTGCCGGACTTCTTCCCGCGCACAGCGACCCTCGGCCTCTGACTGCCTCTCACCCTCCGGCCCGCGCCAACAGCCGGCCCATGCCGCGGATCACCGCCGCGGCGGGGCTGCGGCGGGCGGGGCCCAGGATCACATCGGTCGGCTCGCGCCCTGCGATCTCCAGATGCCGCCCCAGCGTGCCGCCGAACCCCGCCAGCCAGACCGCCGAGAACCGGTTCACCCGGGCCAGAATCGCGCGCATGTCGACATACATCACCTGCTCGATCTCGTCGCTGTCCTGGTGCTTCTTGGTCAGCGGTAACCGGCGGCCGCCCACCGCCTCGTAAAGCGGGGCAAGCTTGGGGATGGCGTCGAACAGCAGATAGCGCACCCCCAGCCCCAGGGCCAGCCGCTCCACCTCCCGGAACATGTCGAGGCGGATGCGGTTGCCGCGGAAATCCGGATGCACCACCAGCCGGGACACCTCAACGAAACCGCCCTCCCAGAATTCCTCCGGCACCGGCACCAGGGCCTGCAATTCGCTTCTGGACCGGTCGCCGCCATTGACCACAAGCCGGGCCGTCGCGATCGGCTTGTCGCCCAGCAGGCCCAGAAACAGGATCGAGCAGGCATCGAGCGGATCGGCCCAGGCCTCCGGGTCATGGGCATCGGGCCTGCGGCCATAGAACTGGTTGGCGTCCCGCCGCAGCCTGTAGACGGTCGCCATGTCGGCCAGCCCCGCCACCGGCACCACCCGCAGATGCCGCATCAGCCCACGGGGCTTCAGCCCATAGGTCCAGAGCGCATGGATGCCGAAACCCGGCGCGGTGCAGGTGGCGAGCACCGCCGCCCGGTCCACCGAGGCAGGATCGGCCATGCGCAGCACGATCCGTGCCCCGGCATCGCCCGCGCCGGCCTCCACCGCCACGATCTGTAGGGGGGTATTACCTTCTGGATTCAGGTGGGGGGCCCCGGGTCGCCTGCTAAGCGCTTGAGAATTGGGCGAAAAGTGGCCGATCTGGGGCCGGGGGCGGCGCGGCGGGGATGCAAAGCGGGGGCGAAATCGGGGCCTGGAGGTGGCAACCAGGCGACATTGGATTACAAATCGCGCGCATCGGGCCAACATTTGTGGACACCGCGGGAAACTGCGGAAAACAGGACCGGAGGGCCCTTGAAAAGGCCCTGGGAGCCGGCCGGAGACCGGGGCCAGGGCCGGGCGAACTCCGAAATGTGTTCGGAGTTCCGGAACGGCTGCCGCGGCCGGGGAAAAATGGCGGAAATCCGGGAGGTTGAGGGCGGCGGCGCTGCCAACGGGCGCAGGCCCGAACTCCGAATCGCCAAAACGTCAGAAAACGCGCCCGATGCGGCGCATTCGTGGATTTTCTAACGGCGAGGGCGGCGCCATTGCTGGTGCCGCCCTCGCTCGATGTTGCCGAAAGGTCCGTCAGCTGAAGATGTCGTCGTCGGCGTCCGAAATGCGATCGATGGCGTCCGCAGCGGCTTCCATGAGGCGGGTAATCTCCGCCGGGGCAGGCGTGGGATCGAACCACGCCACTTCGCAGAGAACCGTGTCGATGTCGGTCGCGTAAACAACACCGGACGTCACGTCGGCCGGCAATTCCTCGGGGTCGGCCGTGACGGCGTAGCCGATAACCCAGTCGTCTCGCGGCCATGGGCTGATGTCGCGGGCGCCGATCAGTTCGGCGAGGCGATCCTCGACCCATGGCGGCACCTGCCCGTCATCCAGCCACTGCCGGACGTCGGCGACGTCGATGTCGAGGCGGTCGGCGATGGCATGCTGCCAATGAAGAGCGCTGCCCAGTAGGGCTACGGAGGCTGTGCGGAAATCGTCGCCAGTCATGACGCGCTATCCCTCTCGCGCGCGGTGAGCTCGATGATCGTCCAGGCGAGGCACCGCTCCAGGTCGGCGATCTGGGTCCAGATGCTGCGAAGGTCATCGTGGACCATCGTCTCGGTCAAGTGGCCGAAGCGGGTGGCGAGCCAGGGCAGCGGCATGTCGGTGGGAACCGGCGGATGCGCAGTGTCAGCGGTCGCCAAGTCCCACACCTCATCGGAGGCGCTGCGGTCCATGCAGAGCCAGCAGCGGACGAAAGGCGTGTCCATCCATTCGATATCATAAATGGCGGCCGTGGCATCACGGCGCAGGATGGTTACGTCGAACTCACGGAAGAAGGCTCCTCCGCCATCGACGACAACAGGCAGCAGGCGCGCGATGATGTCGTCGCCGACTTCGCTTCGCGAGCTCTGACGGAAATAGCGGGTGTCGATGGTGACATGGGTCAGCATCTGCATCATGGCAGCTCCTCGGCCGGCGCCACTCTGCGCGGGCCTCACGCTCTACGTCCAAATCGTCGAGCTTGGTTGAAAAATCCATCACGGCACCCGGCAGAAATAGACCACCCGCCCGATCACGCGGAGATGTTCCAGGTCCGCCGGCCGAAGCGCTTCGACCGGGTAGATCTGGTTGTCAGAGACCAGCTCGACCGTGCTGTCCAGGCGGCGGCGTAGCCGTTTGACGAGCAGGTCACCGCCGAGATTGACGACATAGATGCACCCATGAACCAGCTCGATCTGGCTGTGGTCGACGACGAGGATGGAGCCGTCCGGGATTGTGGGCACCATGCTGTCGCCGCGAGCCCAGATCACCGAACATCTGTCTGGGGCTGCCCCGAGGTCGCGCAGGAACGCGCGCTCAAAAGCCACGACATCGGTCACGAGTTCAGAGGTCACGCTTATTCCGGCGCCAGCCGCCGCCTCGACGTTATAACGCGGCAATCGCACGAGATCCGGTCCGTCTGGGACCCTCTCAGATCTGGACGCGCCCATTCCAGATCCGAATGCCATGTCGTCGAGAGTGATCCCCGCCGCGCGGGCGATCTTGGCAGCATTCGCAAATGACGCAGTCGAAGACTGTGCTACATATTTGCTGATTGTCCCGAGAGGTATGCCGGTCTTCTCGGTCATGGCACTGGGACCGCCACCACGGGCTATTGCATCCGCCACCCGCGACCGCAGCGCCTGCTCTGACGCCATATTTGGATGTATCACGGGTGCACCGTCCTTATTCGGGTTGATGACATCCATATTTGGATGTACCTTTAGAACAGCGTCGCGCGATGGCGTCGCGCGAACGCGCACAAAGCGAAACAAGGTGACTGAGGTGTGCCCATGGCGGCGAAGTCCTGGTCAAAGGAAGAGATCAAGTGCGCCATCCACAAGAAGGGGATGACGCTCTCCGGCTTGGGCGAACTGCATGGCGTCCATCCGAGCAACATGCGTGCCGTATGGTCTCGGCCCGTCCGCGCGGCCGAGCGAGCCATCGCAGAGTTCCTTGACGTGTCCCCCAAGGAACTGTGGCCGGATCGGTACCCGATCCGGAAGGCGTCCATTCTTTCTAACGAAAATGCGCAGCTCATCGCGAGTCGAAAATCGGCACGCGCGGGCTGACCGCTGCGGTAGCGCCAGCGCCAGTTGAGGCGCGTCAGGATAGGCACTAACCCATGGATGACATCATGCCCACCCCCACCACCATCATGGACATCCGCCTCGCCGACATCGACGTGCCGGCCGATCGGGCGCGCGACTTCTCGGAGGCGGGCGCGGCCGCCCTCGCGGGCATCATCGCAGCCCAGGGGCTGCAACACCCGATCCGTGTTCGGGCGTCGGGCGCGCGCTACACGCTGATCGCGGGCCTCCATCGCCTGCGTGCGCTCGAGCGGCTCGAGCAGCCGACAATTCCGGCCGTGCTGTCGGGCGCCGTCACTGACGACGAAGCACGGCTGGAGGAAGTGCTTGAGAACCTCGGCAGGAATGAGCTGACGGCGCTTGATCGGTGCCATCACCTCTACGAGCTGAAGCAGGTCTACGAGCGGATGTACCCGCAGGCGAAGCACGGGGCGGCATCACCAAAGGCGCAAAGTTTGCGTCTTTCCTCGGATGGCGAGGTCTTCGGCTTTGCGAGGTCTTCGGCCGAGAAGATCGGGCTGTCAGCCCGGGCCATCCAGCTGGCAGTGAAGATCTGGACGAAGCTGTCGCCCCGATCGCGCCTGAAGCTCGCGGGGACACACCTCGCCGAAAAGCAGACCGAACTCCAGAAGCTGTCCGAGCAGACGGCGACGGTGCAGGACAAGATCCTGGCGCTGGTGCTGGGTGATGAGCACCCGGATATCCAGAGCGTCGGCGATGCACTGGCGCATCTCGAAGGTGGGGTTACACCGACCAAGGTCGAGAAGGATTTCATGCGGTTGCGGGACGGCTTCCTGAAGTTGCCGGATCCGACGCTCGACCGCCTGCTGCTGGAAATTGAGGATCGCGTGATCGCATCGCTCAAGCGGCGGGGGCGGATCTGATGGCCATGCCTCGCACCGCGCACCGGCAGGCGGGCTCGAAGGCGCGTATCGCCGACCAGATCGTGACGCTGATCCCGCGCGATACGACTGTGTGGGTGGAAGGATTTGTGGGGACAGCCGCCGTGACGCTGTCGCGACCGATCGGCCGGGCGGCGGAGCACATCAATGATCTGAACGGCGAGATCGTGAACCTGTTCAGGGTCTTGCGGAACGACGCGCAACTCGCGGAGCTTTGCCGAAAGGTGTATCTGACACCCTATTCCCAGGAAGAGTTTGAGGTGGCGCGAACCATCTGGGCGGACGAACATGCCGATGAGCTCGACCCGGTGGAGCGCGCGCTGCGCACTCTGATCGCCTCATGGCAGGCGATCGGGGGCAAGCAGACGCATACGGCGGCCTGGAGGCTTGATCTCAAGCGGTCGTGGCTTGTCAGCGTGTGGCACTCGGTGCCGGATCGGCTGCTGCGCACCGCCGTGCGGCTCAAGCACGTTCATATCCACCGTCGGCATGTCCTCGAGATCCTCGATCTTTTCGGGGACAACGCCAGAGCGACGATCTATCTCGACCCACCCTATCCGCGCACCTCGCTCGCCACGCGCGAGGTGCTGTACGCGTGCGACATGACGCTGGCAGAGCATGACGCGCTTATCGAGCGGCTCCTGCGCTGCAGGGCGAGGGTCATCGTCTCGATGTCGGTCTGCGACCTGTACGACGACGCCTTCCGGGACGGGGGGTGGTGGTCGCAGTCAGTCGCCGTGCGTGGCCTGCGAAACGCCGTGAAAGTCGAGCGATTGCATTGCAACTGGCCGGTCGAGACGTCGACCGACCTGTTCGCATCACTCTGAAATCGGGAGTGCACGGACATGACGGAAAAAGTCATTGCCTACCAAGCCGTGGTGGAAAACCCGCTGGGGCGGAGCACCGACTGGCCGGAGCACTGCGCTCTGGGGGTGGTCGCGCACCGTAGGTACGGCGTCGACGGGATCGACGTCGGCCCGGTGATCGAAGTCATCCAGTTCGAAGACGATGAGGCGCTGTGGGCGCCTGTGGAGACCGATCTCCGGGACCTGATCGCGGGATGCAGTCTGATCAGCACCCCGGAAGGCGCGCGGAGCCTGGCAGCCAAGCTGATCGAGGCGGCGGATGCGGCGGATCAGGTCGCAGGTGAGGTGACCGGCTTCGCGCCTGCCACCTATGACCTGATCGCGCACCTCCGGCGTCAGATCGCATTCAGCGGCCGGACGTTCGGGCCGGGCTCGCGCGCGGGCGGGATCGTGGCTCACATCACCAAGGAATTGGATGAAATCAAGGCGGCCCCCGGTGATCTCGCCGAGTGGGTCGATGTCATCCTGCTCGCCCTGGATGGGGCTTGGCGGACCGGCGCCAGCCCCGAGGCAGTCGTCACCGCGCTTGCCGCGAAACAGGCGAAAAACGAGACGCGGTCGTGGCCGGACTGGCGCGAGATGCCCGAAGACGGGCCGATCGAGCATGTTCGGAGCGAGGTGCCGTCATGCCGCTGAGCAGCGAAATCCGGGCGGTCGTCGCCGAGCTGGATGCGGTCGCGTCTGGGCATCCGCGGGGGGATATCGCCGGTCATCACTGGGAGGTCGCCTCGGCCAACCTGCTCGCGATCGCGCTGCGTCTCCGTGAGCGCGAGATGGAAGAGGCTGCCCGCGACACGGCGCCGCGTGTCTCCAACGTCATCCCGCTGGTGAGGCTCTGATGCGGTCGCTGCGCGTGCTGGTCGGGTGTGAGTTCTCAGGGGTGGTGCGGCGTGCGTTTGCCTCGCGCGGCCACGATGCGTGGTCCTGCGACCTGCTGCCGGCCGAGGATGGCAGCAATCGGCACCTGCAGTGCGATGTCCGCGACATCCTGGGCGAGGGCTGGGACCTGCTGGCGGTGATGCATCCGCCCTGCACGCGGCTCTGTAACAGCGGGGTGCGGTGGCTGTTCAAGCCGCCGGCCGGCCGCCGCGTGGATGACATGTGGGCCGAGCTGGACGAGGCCGCCGCGCTGTTTAACGCCTGCTGGACGGCGCCAATCCCCCGGGTCGCGATCGAGAACCCGATCATGCATCGGCACGCGCAGGCACGGATCGTCGGGTATCAGCGCCCGCAGTATGTCGAGCCGTTCTGGTTCGGGGACCCGTTTTTCAAGCGCCTGGGTCTGTACCTCCGCGGACTGCCGCCGCTGGTGGCAACCGATTGGCTGCCGCCGCCGGCGCCGGGGACGGACGAGCACAAGCGCTGGTCGCGCGTGCATCGGATGCCCGCATCGCCGACCCGGGCGAGGGAGAGGAGCCGGACGCATCCGGGGCTGGCGGAGGCGATGGCCGATCAGTGGGGCGGCTATGCCATGGCGCAGGTGGCCTGAACATGAATGCCGTGTACTACAACGAGGTGGACCCCCATGCCGCGCAATGGCTCCGCAATCTCATGGCAGATGGCCTTATTCCCGCCGGAGATGTCGACGAGCGGGATATCAGGGACGTGCTCCCCTCCGACCTCGATCAGTACCGGCAGTGCCACTTTTTCGCCGGGATCGGCGGCTGGGCTCTCGCGCTCCGGTGGGCAGTCTGGCCAAGCGATCGGCCGATCTGGACCGGATCCTGCCCCTGTCAACCTTTCAGCGCGGCAGGCCGCCGCCGCGGGTTTGCTGACGAGCGGCATCTCTGGCCCGCATGGGCCTGGCTCATCAGCCAGTCACGACCCACGTGGTCGTTGGCGAACAGGTTGATGGGCGAGCTGCAAGGTCGTGGCTCGATGCTGTTTCGGCTGACCTGGAGCACGCAGGCTACGCCTTCGGGGCGGCGGTACTGCCTTCTGCGAGCGTCGGCGCCCCGCACGCCCGGCACCGGACGTTCTGGGTGGCCAACCGCGGCGGCCCTGGACTACCGGAGCGAATCCGCGACGACGGCGTTCGATCTGGCCCGGTGGGCGCACTCACGGGGGAAGCCGCTTTCGGCGGTAACGTCCCTGAGCGCCTGGCCGACCTGCAAGGCGACAGACTCGACAGGCGGGCGGGCCAGCCGAGCGAGGGGGCGCGGCTTAAATCTCAACGACTTAGTGCTTCTGGTGTCGTGGACCACCCCGGCAGCGTCGGACGGGACCAGGGGCGGAACGATCACGCCCGGCATGTCGGGCAGTTCGTTGACTCAGCAGGCCAGTCTGGCCGGCCCGGCGCGGGTCACGACGGATGGGCGTCTGTTGACTGGATCGGCTGCCGGGATGGCCGATGGAGGCCTGTTGAGCCCGGAACACAGCCGCTGGCTTATGGGGTACCCGGCCGCGTGGGGCTTCTGCGGGGTTATGGCAACGCGATTGTCCCGCAGGTCGGCGCGGCGTTCATGCGCGCGGTGATGGAGGCCCTGGATATGATCCGAAAGGCAACAGCCGATGAGTGACAGCTATGCATGGCTCATCGCCGAGTTTGACGAGGCGCTCGAAGCCGCCCGCGAGCATGGCGCGAGCCTGATCATCGCCGTGATCGGCACCGCAGGGCGTCACCGTGTCCGCTCGCGTGCCACGTCCGACGGGATGATGCGCTGTGCACGTGAGGCGGCGTTGATCGCTGCCGAACAAATCGAACACGACCCGGCCTATGCCGGGGTTGCTGACGAATTGCGCGCAGTCGACGCGGCCCTGACACGTGCCGTTGCGCTACTCGCCGCCGTCGACCGGCTGCGGGGTGCGCAGACGGACATGAGGGACGATACGCATCCAGCCCTGGTGCACTAAGGGAAAGGGACGCGGCAATGCAGGAATGGTGGACCGCCAAGGAGCTGGCCGCGCTCGCGTCCGACCGGGGGATCACGACGTTCCCTGGATCGGAGCGGGGTGTTCAGCTGCACGCGGCCCGCGCCGGATGGGCCGATATGGGCCCCGGCCGCTGCCGGCGGCGAGCTGGACGGGGCGGCGGCACCGAATATCACTACACGCTGCTGCCCGATGCGATGCGGGCGGCGATCGAGCTGCGTGACACCCGGGCACAGCTGGCTGTGCGTCACGCGGCCGAAGTCGCGCGGGACGATCGGCGGGTGGCCGCCCTGCGGGCCTCGGCGCTGCCCGCCCGGGCACGGGCGGTGATGGAAGCGCGGGCCGAGGTGCTGCGGTCGATCGAGGGCTATGCGATTGCTCAGGGGCAGTCGCGGGCCTGGGCGATCGGGCGGTTCCTGGCTGCGGTCCAGGATGCCCTGGACCGTCAGGATCTGGAGCGGGCGCGGGATCAGGGTGAGCCTCTGACGGAGCGGGAGGTGGCGAGCCTGGGGCAGCAGCTGGTTCTGATGGCTGGCGATGGGTTCGCGTTGTCAGTGGCACGCCTGATCGAGGCCAATGATCGGCGCGGCAAGGCGTCGATATCGCGGGCGACGCTCTATGGATGGTTCAGCGCGCGCGACCGTGGCGGCGTGGGCGCTCTGGCGCCGGCGGCGACCAAGGAGGCGCAGCCGGTGCCTGCCGGGTTCGCGATGTTCCTGAAGTACTACGCATTGCCCACCAAGCCGTCAGCGTCCGACGCGCTTGAGCGGTACCTCGAAGATAATCCGGCTCCGGAGATGCGGCTCACCATCGATCAGGTCCGCTATATCCTCCGCGAGCGTATGAACAACATCGAGAAGGCGGTGGGGCGGGAAGGGCTGCTGACCCTTCGTTCGCGGCTGGCCTATGTGACCCGTACCACCGAGGACATGCTGCCGACCACGATTTACACAGCCGACGGCAAGACCTTCGACGCGGAAATTTTGGATCCGGTGACCAATCGGCCGATCCGGCCAGAAATCACCACGGTGCTCGACGTGGTGACCCGGAAAGCGGTCGGGTTCGCCTTGTCGCGCAAGGAGAACGTGATCGCTGTCACCGAAGCCCTCAAGAACTCGGCGATTGCCTGCGGCATACCGGCGATTTTCTACGTCGACAACGGGCCGGGCTACAAGAACAAGACCTTTGATGCGGACTGTGGTGGCCTGATGGGGCGGCTCGGCATCACGAAAATGCACGCGACGCCATGGAACTCGCCTGCCAAAGGGCGGATCGAGAGGCCCAATGCCACCATCTGGGACGTGCTTGCGCGCCGGCTCCCAAGCTATATCGGGCACGATATGGACAAGGAAGCGTCGGCTTTGGCCCACAAGGCCTCTCGACGCGACCTGAAGACAATCGGCACGACGCGGGTCATGCCGTCTTGGGATGAATTCGTGGAGATGTGCTCGGCATGGGTGGATCGGTACAACGACCGACCGCATAGCAGCCTGCCGCGCATTGATGACCCCGCATCTGGGAAGCGTCGGCACATGTCGCCGAACGAGATGTGGGCGGCCCATGTCGCGACAGGTTTCGAACCGGTCGAAGTGGCGGCGGATGAGCGTGATGATCTGTTCCGGCCGTACGAACTGCGCACGACGCGCCGCGCGGAGGTCTACTGGCTCAACAACCAGTACTTCGATCACGCCCTGCAGCCCTATCACGGCGAGCGCGTGATGGTCGGCTACGACTATGCCCAGGCCGATCGGGTCTGGGTCCGTGAATACGACGCGGAGAGCGGTCAGCCTGGCCGACTGATCTGTGTCGCGAAGTTCATGGCGAATTCGGCGCGATACGTGCCCGTCAGCTATGAAAAGCAGGCACTGGAGAGGCGGGCAAAGTCTCGCCTGCGTCGTATCGACGAGAAGCGCGATGCGATCCAGGCCGAGCTGCGCGCCCCGCTGCTGGAGGCGCCCGTGCAGGCGCCGATGCCGATCATCGAGGCTGCGCCGCAGCCGGAGGTGGAGGTGGAGATGGTGCCGGTGAAGCCGGCGGCGCGGCGGCAGGTTTTTGCTTCCGATGCTGCCTTGGCAGCCTGGGCGCTTGAGCACCCAGGCGAGCTGACGGCCGGGCAGGCTGCGGTCTTGAGGCGGTGCCTGACGACCGAGACCGGTCGAGATCTGCTGCGGGTGTCAGGCGTCGACGCGGATGCGCTTAGGGACGTCCTCCGCGCCGTCGCCTGACGGTCCAGTGACCAACTGAACAGGAGAAGAGATACATGATCCCCGGATACGTTGAAACTGAGAATTACAAGGCCTTCCTGGAGGCTCTGAAGCGCCTTGACGAGCGGGGGGCCGAAGAAAGCTGCATCGTGATCATCGACGGCAAGCCCGGGTTGGGTAAGTCGACAATGTTGTCGAGGTGGGTGGTTCAGACCGGCAGCGTCTACATCCGCACCACTCAGGGCTGGGATTACAGCTGGATGGTCAAGGACATCCTGGCCGAGCTCGGGGTCGACCCTGAGCTGATCCGCACCACGCGCGCGCGGTTCCAAAGGCTCCTCCAGGAACTGCAGATCCGTCAGGAACGGGCGGCACTCGCCGGACAGGCGTTTGCCCTCGTGATCGATGAATGTGATCAGGTCGCGGGGCGACGCGAAATCATCGAGGGGCTGCGGGATATCTCCGACCTGCTCTATCTGCCTACGGTGCTGGTCGGCATGGGCACTCTGCGCGACTCTCTGCGGCGCTACCTCCAGGTCGGCAGCCGGGCCCCGAACCGCGTGACTTTCGAGCCGCTGTCCGTTTCGGACGTCAAGAAGCTGATCAAGCACAAGTGCGAAGTGCGGGTCGCCGATGACCTCGCCGAGTACGTGCACCGGGCCTCCCGCGGCTACTCGCGGGAAATCCTGGATGCCATTCGCGCAATCGAGACCTTCGGGGCCCGGCTGGGCGATGTCGGTGACGGGGTGACGATGTCCGATATGTCCGAGCAGCCGCTGATGATCGACCGTGCCAGCGGCAGCCCGGTCTATGTGCCGCGGAGTGTGTGATGCAGCAGGTCGCTGATCAGCTCCTCACCCTGCTGCGGGAGCGCCCCGTGGCGTCCATCGCCGATATCGTGTCTGCCTGCGATTGCAGCCCCGGCGACGCAATGGTCGCCATCAAGCACCTAGTCCGTAACGGCTATCTCGGCCGCGACGCGGCGGGGTACTGCCTCACGCGTGATGGCGAGCAGGCCCCGGACGCGGGGCGGCGCCCGAAGCGCGGCCCGGCCGGGCCGCGCAGCGACGCCATGTTGCAGAGGATGTGGCAGTCCATGCGCATTCGCAGGCGCTTCGGGATCGAGGGCATCCTCGACGACGCGCTGCGCCAGACCGATCGGCACCCCCGGCGGCTGGTGATGACCTACATCCGGCCGCTGACCCTGGCCGGCTACCTGATCGAGCTGCCCAGGCCGCCGACCGGCGGCCGGGTCTGGCAGCTGGTGCGCGATACCGGGCCTCTGGCCCCGACCGTGCGGCGCCCGGCGGGCGTCGTGCATGACAACAACACCGGGGAGGATTTCCCGTGCTGATGACCTTCAAAGACCGCATGGACGCTCGGATGAGCGCGCTCTGCCAGCGCGTCGCCGACCGGCTGCCGGCCCGGGTGATCCGCCGTGCGGACGGCCGTCCGTATCTCGTGCGGCACCTGATCTGTCGCCTCCCGGGCGGGCGGCGGCTGTATCTGCACCGGTTCGTCGCGTCGGACGATCTGGATGTGATCCATGACCATCCCGCGCGTTTCATCTCGCTCATCCTGGCGGGGGCGTATCGCGAGGAACGTGCCGTGCATGTGCCCGAGCTCAACGGGCCGTCGATCACGGATCATCGCCACGGCCGCGGCTCGGTGAACCGTATCAGGCTCGGTCGCTGGCATCGGATCGTGCTCGAGACGCCCGAGGTCTGGTCGCTGGTCTACCGCGGCCGCACGCGGCGGCAGTGGAGCCTGCGGCGGATCCTGTGGCGGTCCTCGGCAGAGGGGCGGTGGCCCTATCGGGATACGCCGATGCCGCCGGCGACCGACAGCGACTGGGCGGATCGGCCCAGCGGGCGGGTCGTGCGGGAGGCGCTGGCTGCCGAAGCCCAGGGCGCGAGGCAGCGTCGGCTGGAGGTGCAGTTCGTCAAGACGAAGGAGGTGGCAAATGCTGACTGAGCTGAACACCGAGAATGAATACGCCTGGGACGAGGAAACCGGCGCCCCGGGTGTCGCCGTCCTCGCCTCGGCGATCGAGACCTGGGCCTGGCTGCAGGACAGCCGGCCGACGCTGGAGCAGGCGGCGGCGGCTTTTGTGGCGACCGTTCAGGTCGTGCGCGAGTGCATCGAGTGGAGTGGGATGCATATCGAGGTCGACGACCACGGCCAGGAGATAATCGAACATGCCGAGGAGTGAACAACGCGCCGAAGTCATGACGCTCTTGTCGCAGATGGCCGACAAGTTCAATTCGCTGGCAGATGATCATGAGCGCATGGCGTCCCTGCTGGGTCAGATCCCCGCTCTGCGGGACGCGGCACCGAGGTGGCGCACGGCAGCCGAGCGCTACCGGGTCGATAAGCACGCCTTGCGCTCCATCCTGGAAAAGATGGTGGGCGCCCATGAGTGAGAATGCAGGGAAGCTCGTCACGATCCTCGACCGGGCGGCGCAGGATCTCGATCAGGTGGCGCAGGACCTGGAACAGGCGGCCGGGCTGTGCGGCGACCGACAGGAGAGCCTGTCGATCCTTTATTGGGCCCGTATTTGCTTGGCGACAGCTAAGCACGCGCGGCACTGGTCAAGGATGACCGAGCCGAAGGAGAAGTAGCATGCCGGATGACCATTATAAACTGGTGGCAGCCGCCCGCCTTGTTACCGCGGAAGCGGAGATCCGGATGCTCCGCGCCGAGCGCGCCGCGAAGAAGGCCAGGGATGCCTACTACGCGGCTAAGGCGTCGGAAGAAAAGGCCTACGCATATTATGCGACGATATGGCGCCGAAAAGCTAAGGGAGGCGGTGATGCCGACTGAGCGCCCGCTCATCCCGGCGGAAGAGCCGGAATGGATCACCATCCTGCGCGAGCAGGTCGGCCGGCCGGGCGCCACCATTACCTCGGTCGCCGCTGAGATCGGCATGAGCCGACCCGCCCTGTCGATGGTGCTGACCGGGTCTTATCCGGCCCGGATGGATCGCGTCACCCGGCGCTATGCCGCGGCCGTGATCGCCCGCTATCGGGGCGCCGTCGCCTGCCCGCACCTGCGCCGGTCTCTGACGCAGGCTGAGTGCGCGCAGATCGCCGGGCAGCCGCTTTCGACAAGCAATCCCGAGCGACTGCGGCAGTGGCGGGCCTGCCAGACCTGCGCCCTTTCCCCTTTCAACGCCACGCCCGAGGCAGAGAGCCTGCGGGCATCTAACGGAGCCTGACTGACATGGACACCAACACCGACGCCAGGATCACCAGCTTCAGCCCCGCGCCCGTGCCGGATGGCCGGGTGCTCTTTGAGGGGCGCGAGTACCTGCGGGACGGCAGGGGCGGCATGCGGGCGATCGAGGCGATCCGGCCGCAGGATCTGCTCCAGGACCAGCTCGTGCGCAGCGAATTCGGGTGGGCGCTGGCCCTTGCCGATCAGGTGCGGCGCTTCAAGGGACACGCCTATGAGAACCTCGGGGCCTTCGACGCCCTGCTCGCCGAGAAGTACGGCCTGACGAAGGGCGGCGGGAAGGGCAATCGGACCTACGCGACGTATGACGGCCTCATGCAGATCGAGGTGCGGGTACACGATCGGATCGTGTTCGGGCCCGAGATGCAGGTGGCGAAAGGCCTGATGGACGAATGCCTGAACGAATGGGCGCAGGACACCAAGGCGGAACTGAGATCGCTGATCACCCGAGCCTTCGAGACCGACAAGGAGGGCTCGATCAACCGGACGCACGTGTTCAGCCTGTTGCAGATCGAAAGCGACGATCCGCGGTTTATCCGCGGCCAGCAGGCGATCCGCGACGCGATCCGTGTGGTCGGCGCGCGGCAGTACATCCGCTATCGCATGCGCGAGTCCCCGGATGCGCCCTGGACCACGGTCACCATCGATCTCGCCAACGCCTGAGGTGACGCCATGAACATCATCGCCGTGATCAACATCGCCAAGGTTCAGCTCGGCATGGAGGAAGCCGACTATCGGGCGATGTTGGCCCAGGTGACGGGCAAGACGTCGCTGCGGGCGATGACGCCGGTCGAGCATAAGCTCGTGCTCGACCGGATGAAGGCATTGGGGTTCCGGGTCAAGGTCGGCGCCAAAAGGCTGCCGAAAGTGGCGCGCCCCCAGATCCGGAGGCTCTATGCGCTCTGGTACTCGTGCCATCGGTATGGCGTGATCGCCAACCGCTCCAATGCGGCGCTGCGCGCGTTCTGCGGGCGCGTGCTGGCGCCGGGACAGGATGGTGTCGTGTTCGACCCTGACCTTTTGTCGCCGCCGCAGGCGTCGAAGGTCATCGAGGTCCTGAAGGCGATGGAAGAGCGCGGACAGAGGGCAGCCGGATGACCGCCGGCCGCCCGCCCGAGATACCCGAGCGCCTCCCCGCGTCGCTGGTCGACGTGGCGGAGGCGCTCGGCCTCGATGTGGCGGCGGCCCTGATGCGGCTCTATGGCGGCCAGGAAATTCAGCTGCCGCGGCGACCACGCCCGGACCATCCCGTGATCGTGGCCCTGGGGCCGGATGCGGGCTATGCTCTCTGCCACTATCTCTCGGGTCAGCGGATCTATGTGCCGCATGGCCGTCAGCGCCGGTCGGCGCGACGTGATGTTCTGACGCTTCAGGCGGCAGGCCGCAGCCGCCGCGAAATCGCCATATTGCTCGGACTATCTCAGCGGCATATCCGCCGCATGGCCAATCAGGCCAGCGCCGATCCGGCGCAGCTCCCGCTCTGGAGCGATCGCGAGGACTGAGCCCCCCGGACGTCCGGTCCGGGGGAATGTCTCGCCTCTAACGGGCACCTTGAGATCGTGCATATCACGATCGGATTTGCCCGTCATGTCTCAGCCCATCGCCTCTATCCAGGCCGCGCTCTCCGCTCTTGGCTACGCCCCGGGGCCGGCCGACGGTCTGTTCGGCCCGCGCACGTCGGCCGCCGTCAGTGCCTGGCTCGCCGCCGGTGGTGCGCCGGCGCGCAAGCCCGACGCGGACAAGCCGGAGCTCTATCAGGGGGCGACCCCTGTTCGCGAGATCATCATCCACTGTTCCGCGACACCGCCTGGCTGGATGGCAGGGCGGTCCGCCGCCGACAAGGTTGCCGCGATCCGTCGCTGGCACATCGAGGACCGCGGCTGGTCGGACATCGGCTACCACTGGGTGATCGATCGCGACGGCACACTGGTTCGCGGGCGCCCTGAAACCGTGGTGGGCGCCCACACACAGGGCCACAACACCGGCTCGATCGGGATCTGCCTGATCGGCGGCGCCATGTCGTCTGCCGATGACCGGTTCGTCGACCATTACACTCCGGCCCAGGACATCACGCTGCGTCAGCAGATCCAGGCGATCAGCATGCGGGCGCAGATTTATCGCGTGTCCGGTCACAATGAATACGCGCAGAAGGCGTGCCCCGGCTTCCGGGTGGCGCCCTGGCTCGAGGAGGCTTCCTGATGCCCACGCCCTCGCCCTCGCCCCTGCCGACCCTGCCCGTGTGGCAGGCGCGCAGCACCATCGCCCAGGCGCTGCTGATCGGCAGCGTCGCCGCCAATGCGCTCGGGGTCGACCTGATCGGTGTGGCGGCCGAGATCGGTCTGGGGTCGACCCCGGATCAGATCGCGGATACGGGCATCTCGATCTACCAGACCGTGGCCCCGGTCGCCTTCGGGGTGTGGGCGTGGCTCGAACGGCGGGCGCCCTCCTATCAGCTCGTCTGGCCCTGGGGCAAGCGCGGTGGCCAGCCGGATGCCGTCAGCCCGCCGGCCGCGACCTATGGCGGTTCGGCGACTGACATCACGACGTCCACCTACACGCCCTGGAACCCGGCGCTGCTCGATCCGACCGGCCCGGGCGACGACGACCGCGCCTCGAGCGATCACAGCGGGCACCGCTGACCTTCTGACCTTCGGGGCTTCGGCCCCCCGCAAGCCCCGAAGGAGCGGGCATGACCGAGATCATTGCACATCAGATGTCCCGCGTGGACGAGGCGCATAAGCGCCTCGACACCCACGAGCAGCGGATCGGGCGGCTGGAAACCCATATGGCAGTGGAGGCCGAGCGGTCGCGGCACATTCAGACCTCACTCGACGACATCCGGTCGTCGATCAGCTGGGTGATCCGGCTGGTGCTGGGCGGGATCATCGCCGCCGGGATGGCGTGGATCATCGGGGGTGGGCTCAATGGCGTCCACTGACGATACCCGCCGCAAGGCAAGGTCCGACTACATCTATCGCCGGATGACCGGGGCCACGATCGCCATGGCTTACGGCATTTCCAGCGCCACATTCACGAGGTGGAAAAAGGCGGCGAAAGCCGCGGGTGACGACTGGGATAAGGCGCGGACGGCGGCGATTATCGCCGGCGAAGGCATCGAGGCCGTGGTTTCATCGGTCGTCGAAGATTTCATGCTGCAGGCGCAAAGCCTGCTCGATGACATTAAAGAGGGCGACCTATCCACCAAAGAGAAGGTCGCACACCTCGTGGCTTTGGCCGACGCCATGACAAAAGTCACCTCGTCGGCCAAACGGCTCACTCCGAGGATTTCCGAGCTCGGTGTGGCACAGGACGTGCTCCGGCAGCTGCTGGATTTTGTCCGGCAGAACTTCCCACAGCACGCTGAAGCGGTCCTTGAGATCGTCGAGCCGTTCGGCGAGCGTCTCGCGGGGATCTACACATCGTGACCCCGCGGCCGCAGCTCAAGTCCCGGCTCAGTCGCTCCGGCTTCAGAGACGCGGTCGCTGGCCTGGCCGCCGAATTCAGCCAGTGGATCGAGCTGTCCGTCGACGCTTTCGACCCTGACCCGGCCGCGCGTCAGCTGCGGTTGGCGCGGGTCGCGGATCCGGTCACCGGCTATCGATACTTCCTTGAGACCTATCTGCCCCACTACATCCGCGGCGAGGCGAGCCTGTTCCACGAGGCGATTTTCGCGCGGGTGCCGGCGATCATGTCGGCCTCAAAGGGGGTGCGCGATATCTTTGTCGCGCCGCGCGGATCGTCAAAATCGACGCATATCAGTCTGGGGCTGGTGCTCTACCGCATCGTCATGCGGACTGCCCGGTTCGTGGTGGAAGTCTGTGACGTGGCCGCGCAGGCGGCGTTGCTGATCGAGGCGATCAAGGCGGAATTGATGACCAATCCGCGGCTCCGGGCCGATTTCCCGGAGGTGTGCGGCAAGGGGCGCGTATGGCGTGAAGGTCAGATCGTGACACGCACCAACGTCATGGTTATTGGACTGGGCGCCGGTCAGAAGGTGCGCGGTCTGCGTCATGGGCCATACCGGCCGGACCTGCTGATCTTCGACGATCTCGAGAACGACGAGCAGGTTCGGGAACCGGATCAGCGGGACAAGCTGGAGCGGTGGGTCTATCGCGCGGCTTTGAAGCTCGGTCCCGCTGACGGGTCGATGCATGTGATCTG
Organism: Tistrella sp.; assembly: GCF_002684955.1. Lineage (NCBI taxonomy): Bacteria > Pseudomonadati > Pseudomonadota > Alphaproteobacteria > Geminicoccales > Geminicoccaceae > Tistrella > Tistrella sp. The sequence continues at coordinate 119,788 of NZ_NYWI01000072.1, forward strand.
GGTGGGTACCATCCTCCACCATGACGCCGTCCTGGTGCGGGCGTGCAAAAAGCCGGGGTGGCGCGTCACCAAGTTCCAGGCCGTGGTCAAATTCCCGGACCGCATGGATCTCTGGGAGCTTTTCGAGGAGGCATATCACGCCGAAGGTGAGGGCGCCGCCCTTGCCTACTATGCGCAGCATGAAGGCGAGATGAACCTCGGGGCGGTAGTGAACTGGCCAGCGGTACAGCCGCTGGTGCAGCTAATGCTCGAAAGGGCGGCATCGCCAGATGCCTTCATGACCGAGTATCAGAATAGCCCGATCGCCACAGGGAACCCCTTTGGCAAGATCACGTTCTGGGTGACAGATCGGCGGGATCTGGTGTTTTTCGGCGCGGTTGACCCCTCCTTGGGCAAGCACGGCAAGGGCCGGGATCCGTCCGCCATCCTGATCGGCGGCATGGACCGGTTGACCGGCCGGATGGACGTGGTCGAGGCGTCGATCCGCCGACGTCTACCCGACGTGATCATCGCCGATGCGATCGCACTTCAACGGGAGTATCGGTGCCTCCTCTGGTTTGTTGAGGCGGTGCAGTTCCAAGAGTTCTTGCGCACGACGTTGATGCAGGAAGCCGCCCGCCAAGGCGTCGGGATCTCGGCCGTGCCCGTGGTGCCGTCCGCGGACAAGACCCTGCGGATCGAGCGCCTGCAGCCGCCGATCGCGGCCGGGCTGATACGGCTGCATCCGACACAGACGACGCTGATCGAGCAGCTCCAGCAGTGGCCGGACGCGGACCATGACGACGGGCCGGATTGTCTCGACATGCTGTGGCAGTACGCCCTGCGCTATTCGGGCGGCGGCGGCGGATCGATCACCGGGGTGATGGCAGGGGGTGGCGGTGGCCGTGGCCAGCGCCTGCTGGGGGATTACAGGCTATGAGTAAGCGTCAGCGTCGCGCCCGGGCATCTGCATCCTATGCCGCGGCTGTGCCCGCACCGGCGCCGGTGCGGGACCGGCGGAACCTGCCGGGCGAAGCCCGGCACCTGATTGCGAACGCCCGCAACGACATCTTCGTGCCGTACTATTCAGGCGCGTTGCGGCCGCAGGACGAAACCCTTATCGCCCGCGGCGGCGGCAAGGGCCTGAAGATCTATGACGAGATCAAGCGCGATGGCAGGGCCTACGCCGCCCTTGAGAAGCGCAAAATGCACCTCCTCGCCCGCGAGTGGGAGGGGACGGCAGCATCCGCGGCCGCACTGGACGTGGAAGCCGCCGACGTGACGCGCGAGATTTTTGCCGGCGTTGCCTTCGACCGGCTGTGCGAGCAACTGCTCGAAGCCACGCTGAAAGGCTACGCGGTCGTGGAGGTCGTTTGGGGGCGTCGCGATAACCGCATCGTGCCTGTCGCATTCGTCCCGCACGATGCGCGTCGTTTCGTGTTTGACGCGGACGGCCGCCTCCGCCTGTTGACGCCGACGGCGATGACGGACGGCATCCCGGTGCCGGACCGCAAGTTCATCGTGCACCGGTTCGGAGACGGGGCCGATCCGTACGGGTTGGGCCTCGGGACGCGCCTTTTCTGGGCGGTGCTCTTTAAGCGGGAGGGCATCGCGTTTTGGATGCACTTTCTCGACAAATTTGCCGGGCCGACGCTCGTCGCCGGCGTGCCATATGGCACCCTCTCGGAGGAACAGCGCCTGCTCATGCAGGCTCTCGAAGAGGCCAGGACATCATCAGTACTGACGGTGCCCATCGGTGTCGACGTCAAATTCCTGGAGGCGACCAGAAGCGGATCGGTCTCCTACGAGGGCTGGCTCGACTACTGGGATACCGAGATCTCGATCACCGTCACCGGCGAGACGCTTACCACAGATATCGGCGCCGTCGGCTCGAAGGCGGCGGCCGACACCCATCACGAGATCCTGGAGCTGCTTGTTGATTCGGACGGCGATCTGCTGTCCGACACTCTCCGGAGCTCTCTGATCCAGTGGATCGTCGACTACAACGTCCCGGGTGCAACGCCGCCGTCCGTCTACCGCGTCCGGCGGCGGAACGAGAGCGCGGCCGCCGATGTCCGCCAGCGGCGGGCGGCCGCCGCGCTTAAGGAGAGCGAGGCCCTGCGCGCCGTGATGCGCATCGCCGCCCTGATCTCTGACGATGCGGCTGCGCGAGCCTATCTCGTCGCGACCGGCACGGTCGACGAGCTGTCGGACGAGGTGATCGACACCCTCGTTGGCATCCGCAGCGAGATCGCCAAGCTCAGCGGCAGCGGCGACCAGGCGCCGGACCAGGTGCCATCGCCGGCGCCGGACGCGCTGCCATGATCGGCTGCCCGCGGTGTGGCGTCGCCTTCGCGGCCGGCACGGGCCATCCAGTGGCCCGGGTCACCGACCAGCTCATGGAAGCCAGCCAGCCGCATATCCGCCGGCGGCTCGCAGCCGCACAGCGGATGCTGGAACAGGCTGACGGCTACGAGGCGGCCGGCCGCGGGCTGCTGGAGCTGGCCAGTCGATGGACGCCGGATGCACTGGCGGGCATGCTGCGGCCGGCGATGGATGTCGCGGCCTATGAGGGGCGCGAGGCCGTCTTTCAGGATTTGGACGATGAGGGGCTGTCGCTCGGTCAGGGCAGCGGCGGTGCGGCGTTCGCGGACGGGGACGGGGACGCACGGCAAAGCTTTAACGAGCAGATCCGGTTCTTGGCGAAGAAGCGCGTCTCGCCGACGGCGAGCTGGCGCGACGCGCTGCAGGGCGATCACGACAGGGCCTTCGTGGTCGCGGGCGCGACCGATGTCGGCATGTTAGAGGAAATTCACGCCGCCGTGATCGAGGCGGCGGAGACTTATGACTATGCCGCCTTTAAGGCGCGGCTGAACGAGGTGATCGAGCGCTACGACTGGCAGCACAGCGGTCAGCGCGAGCGGCGCATCCGCACGGTCTACGAAACCAACTTGCGCTCAAGCTACATGGCCGGCCGGCTCCGGCAGATGACCGACCCCGACGTCGTCCGGCTGATGCCCTATTGGCAGTATGTGCATGCCGAGACGCGTGTGCCGGCCGATCCACGGCCGCAGCATGCGGCCTGGGACGGGATCGTCCTGCTGTGGTCTCACCCCTGGTGGACAACCCATTTCCCCCCGAACGGCTGGTTCTGTTCGTGCGGCATTCGGGCCCTGTCCGAGCGTCGCGCCAAGAAGCAGCCGCGTTGGGGCGAGGACGCGCCCGCCGCGGTGATGAGAAAGGTCTGGGACCCGGCGCGGGGCATCCAAATTGAGGTGCCGCAGGGCATCGACGTCGGGTGGGACTATCAGCCGGGTGAGCTGTGGAGCAAGGGCCTGACGCCGTCCGCGCTGCTCGATCCGGCCGATGGCACGCTGGAGGTGACGGGGCGCCATGTGGTGCAGGTGGACACGCCGACGCCGATTTCAGATCTCCTGGACCAGAGCCGGCCATTCGAGGCAAGCCCCCTGCTCGGCGACGATCTCGATCCGGAGGACTTCGTCCGAGCCTTCCTGACCCCCTTCGGGGCTGACCTGGGGCAGCCGGTGCTATGGGAGGACAAGGCCGGCACGAAGGTGCCGATATCGGAAGACTTCTTCAGGACGCGGGCGGGTGAATGGAAGATCGGCAAGCGCGATCGCGCTGCCTCGGCGCCGCTGCTGGCCGAGACGATGCTTGACCCTGATGAAATCTGGCTGGGTGTCGCTGCCAAGGTGAACGCAGCCAACCCAACGGCATATGACCTCGTGATGGATCGCCGCTATGTGCGGACGGACGGCACAAACGCCACCGTCGTGGTCATGGAAGTGGGTCGGAAGTGGTGGGAGCCGGTCACGGCATTCCCGACCACTGGCAAGAAGGGGCGGCCGGATCTGCGTGCGCTCGACAAACGCCGGGGCGGCATCCTGCTCTGGAAACGAAACGGCCGGTCGGGGTGATCCGACCGGCCTGCCGAGGGCCTACCAGGGCTGATCACCAGCCTCGTCCTCCCGGCACCTGATATCTAAGCACGATAGCGAGGGATGTCGAGATGGCGATTATTGACTATGACGATCGGCTCGCCACGGCGGAGATCTCGGAGCTGATCCGGCGCATGGCCGACCGGCGCCCCTTCTACGCGGCAGTCGGTGAGGCGGCCGTGCAGCAGACCCAGGACAACTTTCGCCGGCAGGGAAGCTCCGCCGGGCCCTGGCAACGGCTTAAAGCCGCGACGATCCGCCGGCGCACAGCGGCCGGTCAGACCCCCATCACGATATTGCGCTCGAACGCCAAGGCGAAGCAGACGAGCCTCGCAGGATCCATCTCCTATCGCGCCGATGCGTCTGCGGTGGAGTGGGGCACGCCGCTGCCGTATGGTAGGGCGCATCAGCTTGGGGCCGACATCCAGATGCCGGCCCGCACCGGGCGCATCTACCGCTCGGCAGCCGCCGGTCGGCTCTTCGCACGGCGGGAGGGGGCCGACCGGGAGATCGAGGTGCAGATCCCCGGCTATACGATCCACCTGCCCGCGCGGCCGTTTATCGAGCCGCCGGATGAGGAGGAGATCGGGGATCTGGCCGCCGACTGGCTCGGCCTGGAGTGACCGGCCCTGGCGCCCGCTGGGGCGCAGGCCGGTGAAGAGGGGGCGGATGGACCGGATCTCCGGAGCCGCCCCGTTAAGCCGCCGTTAGAACGGCGGCAGGCGCGATCAATCGCGCGGTCGGGCGTCGAGGCCCGCTGATCCCCTTCTTACCCCCCCCGGACCTGCCGTCCGGGGGAATACCTGCTGCCGATGGGGCACGATCCGCCTGTAGTCAACAGGCGGACACCCGATGACCGGCATCAAGCAAACGCCCACGATCGAGGTTTTCAGGTCTGGCACCTTCACATCGATGGAGGGCCGCCGGATCACGTACACGCCGGCCCAGCTGCGGGCGATCGCGGATGCCTATGACCCCGCGACCGCACCGGCGCCGGCCGTGGTCGGTCACCCGGATCACACGGCGCCGGCGCTGGCATGGGTGCGGTCGTTCGCCTATGACGCTCAGGCCGATCGGCTGCGCGCGACCCTTGAGGACGTGCAGCCCGAGCTGGCTGAGGCGGTGGCCGCCAAGACCTATCGGCGGGTCAGCCTGTCGATGTTCGACCCCGACCACCCAGCCAATCCCCGGCCAGGAACCTGGTACCCGCGCCATGTGGGATTTCTGGGCGGCGCGTCACCCGCAGTGACGGGCCTACGCCTCGTCGAATTCGCCCTGCCGAGCTCGGAGGCGACGACGATCGAGGGTGACCTCGCCTCGTTCGGCGATGGGAGTGCGGCGGCGACCGCCAGCATCGTCCGCCGCCTGCGCGACTGGATGATCGAGCAGTTCGGCCTTGATACGGCGGACCGCGTGCTCCCGGGCTACGAGATCCAGTGGCTGTCCGACATCGACAGCCAGCCGGCCACGCCGGCCACGCCGGGCTTCGCAGTCTCCCCTCCCGATCCGACACCGACACCCACGGAGGACAATCCCGTGACCACCACGCCCACGCCCCCGCCCGCCCCGGCCCCGTCGCCGGATGCGGCCGATCTCGCGCGCCGCGAGGCCGCACTCGCCCAGGCACAGGCGGCACTCGCGGCCGAGCGCGCGACCAGCTTCGCGGAGCGGCTGGTCACCGAGGGCCGCCTGATCCCCGCCTCCCGGGATGGGGTCGTCGCGCTTCTGACGGCGCTGTCGGGCCCTGACGCCGGCACGTCCACCGTTTCCTTCGCGGCGGGGGAGCCGGCGATCGCGGCGGCCGATGCCCTGCGTCGGATCCTGGAGGCGCAGCCGCCGGTGGTCTCCTACGGCAGCTATCGGATGCCGCCGGCTGAGGGGGATGGCGGCGGGGTTTCGTTCGCGGCGCCGTCCGGGCGTGAGGTGGATCGAAATCGTCTGGATCTGCACAACCAGGCGCTCGCCTATCAGCGTCAGCATCCCGGCACGTCCTACGTGGACGCCGTCATGGCAGTCTCGTGAGGTCGCATCATGATGCAGCTCTACTATGACGTCCTGTCTTTCCCGGTCACGGCCGCGGGCCTGTTCGATGACGGCGCTCTGGTGTCCTTCGCGGGCGTGCAGGTGCTCGCCGACGACGCGCCGGTGGCCGGTATCGCGATGCACCCGGCTACCGAGGTGGGGATGTCGGTCACGACGATGGGTCTCGGGCTCGCCACGCTCACCGCATCCGGTGTCGTGTCTGCGGGCAATCGGGTCGTGTCGGCCGTGTCCGGCGGGGTGAAGGCGGCAGGTGCCGACCCTGCGAATGTTCTCGGCTTCGCGCTCACGTCCGCCGCTGACGGCGCGGGCGTGCGAGTGTTGTTCATGCCCCGCTGACTCGGGCCAGATCTATAAGGAGTGCCCGGCATGACCGGTATCAATGTGCGAACGGCGGGGGTTGTCGACCCCGTGCTCTCCACCCATGCTCGCGGCTACCGCAACCCGGCCTATGTCGCGTCTGCGCTGTGTCCCCGCGTGCCCGTCCCGTCGCGGTCGGACAAGGTGATCAAGTATGACAAGAGCGATTTTCGGGCCATCTCGGCGCGTCGCTCACCGGGCGGGCCGACCCTTCGGCTGCAGCTCGGGTACGCATCCGATACCGTCGCTCTCGACCAGGATTCCGTGGAGATCGTGGTGCCCCGAGAGCATCTCCAGGAAGCGCAGCGCCAGCAGCCGTCTCTCGCCCGAGCCCTCACCAACACCGGGCGGGTCATGAAGCGCCTGGATCTGGGGCTCGAGATCCAGGTCGCCACGATGGCGCGGTCGACTGCGACCTACGGAACGAACAACCGGGTGGCGCTCACCGGCAGCGATCGATGGACCAGTCCCGACAGCGATCCGCTCGACGATATTCTGGCCGGGCAGGCTGCGATCAGCCGATCGATCGGCGTCGAAGGCAATGTGCTCATCGTGGGGCCCACCAGCCTGAAGGCACTGCAAAAGCATCCTGGCATCCAGAGCAGGTTCACGTATTCGACCCCCGGCCTGCTGACGGCCACGATGCTGTCGAGCTATTTCGGGGTGCCGGTGGTCCTCGGCGGCGCGGTCTACCTGCCGGAAGGGGCCCTGGACACCGACCCGGCTGTCCCGGTCTGGGGTGATGACGCGATCCTGGCCTATGTCCCCGACGTGCCCGAGGATCAGCAGGACATGGGTGAACCGGCCTATGGCTACACCTACGAGCTCGAGGGGTACCCGGCCGTCGAAACGCCTTACTACCACGATAATCGGAAGTCGTGGATGTACCCGATGACCGTCGAACGTCGGCCCTACATCGTTGGAGCCGAGGGCGGCTTCCTCATCCAGAACGCGGGAGCGCCGGCCGCATGACCTCCCATCCTGATGGTGCCGATCAGGCGCCGCGTGTCACTGCCGCCGACGTCGACGCCGCGATCGTCAGCGAGCATTTCTTTACGCTCGGAGACGCGGTTTCGGGGGCGGCGCCCGATCGCCGGGTGACCTACCCCGCATCGCTCGATCGGGTGACGGTCTGTGTCCTGACCCTCCACAACGGATGGGTCGTCACGGGCAAATCGGCCTGCGTCAGCCCGGCCCTGTTCGACAGCGATCTCGGCCGGCGCCTTGCACGCAAGGCCGCGGTCGACAAGATCTGGCCGCTGCTCGGATACGAGCTGGCGTGCCGCCAGTCCGGGGGGAACGTGGCATGGAACTCGTGACCATCACCCTGACAGCGCCCGCCAAGATCGGCGGGCAGCGGTATCGCGAGGGCGACACGGTCGACGTCTCGCCCGGCCTGGCGGCGCAGCTGCGGCGCGACGGGCTGGTGCGTGACCGCCTCATCGGAGGTGTCGCCGTCGCCGACATCGTCCGCGAAGGGCAGGACCGTGCGCGGCTCCGCGAGCTCGAGGCAGAGGTCGCCGACCTCAAGCGCCAGCTCGCCGAGGCGCGGGCCGCCCCGCCCGCGCAGCCGCCCACCGAGCCCGATCCGGATCCCGGTGTCAGCCGGGACGAGGATCCCGCGCCGAAGCGCCCCCGCACCAAGGCCTGATGAGCTGACCCATGCCTCACTACGCCACCCTCGACGATCTCGTGCTTGCGGCCGGGCAGGAGGAGATCAACCAGATCGCCGACCGCGACGGGTCCGGCGCGCCGGATCCGGAGGCCGTCGAAGCTGCGCTGACGCGGGCGGACAGCATCATCAACGGTTATGTCGCGGGCCGCTACGCGCTGCCTCTGGCAGAGGTGCCGGCGCTGGTGCGCACCTGGGCCGTGGCGATCGCCCGGTACAGTCTGCACCGGTATGACCTGGATAAGGAGAGCCGCCCCAGGGTCGACTACGAGGACGCGATGCGCGACCTCCGCGACCTCGCCGCCGGCAAGGTCACGCTGCCGATCGCTGACGGGTCGCAGCCTGCGCAGGCCGGCGGGGGCACGGTCATGGCCGCGCACCCGCGACGGCCCAGGTTCTCGCCTGAGGGGTGGCTGCGGTGATCGACCTCGTCTACGCGCGGCTGACTGGGGCGACGTCGACTTTCTCAAGCATTGAGGTGGTTGAGTCTATCGAGGCCATCACCAAGGCGGTGCAGAGCCCGAGCGGCACGCTCTTCATCGCACCGGGCCCGGAAACGGCGGAAATGTCCCGTACCAGCGGGGTGCACCGCCAGCTGGTCAGGGTCGATATCGTGACCGCGATCATCGTGCGTATCGCGGACGATGTGCGGGGTGCAGCGAGGGCGCAGCGCTTTGCGCACTACAAGGCGGACCTCGAAGCCGCCCTCGCAGGGTGGCAGCCGACACCCCAGAGCGAGCCGATGAACCTTTTTGCCTCTGACGGTGGCACGCTGTCAGGCACCGTTAGTGTGTATCTGCAGACCTGGCGGACCACTCGTTATCTCACCGTTTGACGGAGGATCCCATGGCCAAGACCGCGGCCAGTTCGCCCGCGCCGCCCGTGCCGATGACCGGCGGCAGCATCACCTATGTCCGCGACCCGGTCAGCGGCGCGCTGATGCCGCGGGAGGACGCGGCGGAGCCGCGCCGGCGGCGGGCGGAGTCTGTGAATAAGGAGGCCAGCTGATGGCTGAGGCGCATTCATGGCGCAACAAATTGCTGCTCGCCAAGCTTGAGACCACCTACGGAGCGTCCAGCGCTCCGTCTGTCGCCACCAACGTGATCCTCGGCGAGGAGGTTACCATCACCCCCATCGAAGGCACGGAGGTCCAGCGCGTGCTGGATCACGGCCCGGCCAGCCGGACGCTGACCTATCTGGTCGGCAAGCACGTCACGCTGTCGATCAAGGTCGGGCTGGTGGGTTCGGGCACGCTGGGGGTGCCGCCGCATTATGCACCCCTGCTCCGGTCGTGTCAGATGGCCGAGACCATCGTCGCGGACGAGAGCTGCACCTATACGCGTATCCGCACGGGTACGGAGAGCTGCACCATCAAGATCCTCATCGACGGGATCACACAGACGGTCCGCGGGTGTCGCGGCACCTGGAACATCGACATCTCCGTGCCGGCGGTGCCGACGATCACTTTCAGCATGCTCGGGCTCTTCGAAGCCCCGACGTTGGAAGCACCCCCGGGCGTCATCCCGGGCGGCCTTGATTACCCGGAGCCCGAGACGACGTCGGCGACCTCTACCGACTGCGTCCTGGGCGGCGCGGGCCTCCAGATGACGCAGGCAACCATATCTTCGGGATCCGCCGCACAGTACTACGAGACGTCAGGGCGAGCTCAGGTCCGGTGTCTGGCCGACGACACCAGCACGATCACCATCACAGCCGAGGCGGATATCAGCACCAACAACTGGGTGGCATCGGCGGCGACGTCGGCGAGCACCAAGGTGCCATTCGTGATGTCGCACGGCACCGGCCCGCTGCGGTTTGCCATCACGAGCCCGCGCGCACGCGTGGGCAAGGTCACCTGGGTTTCGCTTCCGTCTGACGTGGCGGGCATGCAGATCCCGCTGATCTGCGAGCGCGACGCCACCGAGGCGGCGCTGTCGATCACCTTCGCTGCCGCGTAAAGGACACCCGATGCTTAAGATCACCACTTCGAAGCAGATGCGCTTCAAGGCAACTGTCGACTTCCTGATGCCGGACGGCCCGCGCAGCTTCATCGCTGTGTTCGATATGTTGCCTGACACGGAGATGGACGCGCTGGCGTCCGTGCACCGTGAGCCGAACCCTGACCAGATCTGGAGCGGCGCAGCCGACAAGGCCGTCCTTCGGCGCGCGTGGGTGGGCTGGGAACAGATCATGGATGAGGAAACCGGCAAGCCGCTGGACTACAGCGATGAGGCGCGTGAGTACATCATGTCCGTCATCCCGCTGCGCAACGCGGTCATTCGCACCTACTTCGAGGCGATCGCCGGCGCGAAACGAAAAAACTGACAGAGGCCGTCCGCGCCATATCCGAGGCGCGGACGGCTCCCACCCGGCGGGATCTCGACGAGATGGCCGCCGATGCCGCCGCCCTCGGGATCGACCTCAGCGCCTATCTCGCCCGGGTCGCCGATCGCTCGGCCGAGATCGTGCTCTGGGAGGGCAACGTCCCGGCCTGGAGGGTCTGGAGCCGGGCGCAGACCCAGTGGCGGTATGCCGGGCTCCACGGCGCGATCGTCGGTCTCGACTATGACGCCGTCGCCCGGATCGCCGAGGGGCTGCTCGTCCCCTGGGACGAGCAGCTGATCGACGACATCGCTGCCTGCGAGGCCGTGGTCCTCGAGATTGCCCGTCAAAGGGAGGCCGCCCGTGGCCACTGAGTATGTCGTCCGAGCGCGGTTCACCGGCGATGCGCGGGACCTCACCCGCGCGGCGACCGAAGCGCGCACGGATCTGACACAGCTGGGCCAGAGTGCGGCGGCGGCCGGGCAGCAGATGGCGCGTCAGGGCGCCCAGGCCGACACCAGCGCCAAGGCGGTTCAGGCCGCGGCGACAGCGGCCAAGGCGGCTGCGCGATCTCAGCTGGATCTCGCGGCCGCGGAACAGCAGGCGGCGACATCCGCGGCCCGTGCGACTGCCGCCCGCGCGGGCGGCGATCGCATGACCGATGCCCGCCAGCAGCGGGCGTTGGCCGCAGCCGCCGCGGCCACGACCATCGCCCTGCGGGACCAGGCAGCGCAGCTCGTCACCAGTGCCCAGTCCGCCGCCGCGGCCGCGGCAGGCTATGCCGACCTGACCGCGCAGATCAGGGCGGCCGGGCTGGCCGCGCGCCGCCCGGTAGGTGCACCGGCGGCGGCGGATGAAGCCGGCGGCGATACGGGCGGGCAGTCCATGTCCCGTCAACAGCGCGCGATCGCCAGCGCGCTCAAGGGCGCGTCGGCTGCGCTGGATGCCAATGCCGCGGCCCTGGCCCGTGCGCAGGCCGCGGCGGAAAGCGCCGGCAGCACCTACACCACCACAGCCGAGGCGATCTATGGCGTGACGCGGGCGGCGCGGTCGCTGGCGGCCGAGGCGCAGGTTCTGACCGTTTCGGCGGCGCGCGAAGCCGCCGCGCAGCAGGCCACGACCGCGGCACTGGTGCAGGGGGCCAAGGCCCGGCTGGTGCTGGCCGGTGCGTCGGACCGGGCCGCAGCCGCCACCGCCAATCTGCGCGGCAGCAACGACAACCTGGCCCGCAGCGCCGGCAGCGCAGCCCGGTCGCTGGCCGATCAGGCACGGCAGGCGCAGGGGCTCCACGCGGTCACCGGTGCGGTCACCGCCGTTCTGGGCGCGGCGCGGGGACATTTGATCGGGCTGGCGTCGGTGGCCGGAGCCGCGCTCGTGACCCGTAAAGTCGCGGCCTATGCCGACAGCTGGACCTCGGTTTCGAGCCGGCTGTCCCTGGTGACACAGGGCTCCGCAGAGCTGGCGCGGGCGCAGGCGGACCTCTTCCGGACCGCGCAGGATACGCGCTCCGAATTTGTCGGCGCCGCGAACCTGTTCGCCACGCTGTCCCGGCAGGCGCAGACACTCGGCGCCTCGTATAAGCAGCTGCTCCTCAGCACCACCGCGATCGGTCAAGCTTTCGTGGTCAGCGGTGCATCGGCCGAGTCTTATCAGCAGGCGATCATCCAGCTCGGCCAGGGGCTGTCCGCCGGCGCTGTGATGGGCGAAGAGCTCAACTCGATACTTGAGCAAGCACCCAGGCTGGCGCAGGCCATCGCCGATGGTCTCGGCGTGGGCGTCGCTGAACTCAAGGCGCTCGGCTCAGAGGGCAAGCTGACGTCAAAGGCAATCTTCGAGGCGATCCTGAAGGAAGCCCCGAAGATCGAGGCCGAATTTGCCCGGATGAAGCCCACGATATCGGGCGCCTTCACGGTCCTGAACAACGCCGCCTTGCAGTGGATCGGTCAGGCGGATCAGGCCTCCGGCGCTTCCGCCGATGTGGCCCAGGCGATCATGGGCCTGGCCGACAATCTTGACGGCGCCGCGACCGTGGTCGGGGTGCTGGGCGCCGTGGTCACGGCTACGCTGATCGGCCGGGCGCTGGGCCCGCTGGCCGCGGCCACATCGGTCGCCGCCGCCGGAACCAAGGCCATGTGGCAGGCCGTTCAGGACGGCACCGCCATCGGGCTGGGCAGCAGCGCGGAGATGCAGGCCCGGGCCCGTCACACCCTGACGCTGGCCAAGGCTCAGGCTCACGGTACCGAGCTGACGCTTGGTGCGGCCAAGGCGGAGCTGGCCCATGCCGAGGCCATGGCCACCGCGACCAAGGGGGCCGCGTCCTGGCAGACGCGCGTGGTGGAGGCGGCGGCCAATGTCGCGGCCGCGGAAGCCGCCCATGCGGCCGCCACCGACCGAGTGCGGACGGCGCAGACCGCGCTCGCGACGGCCCTCCAGGCCACCACTCTCCGCGCCCGTGCAGCCACGACCGCCATGGCCGCCCTGAACGCGGTCGGCGGCGGCTGGGGGCTGTCGATCACGGCTCTGACGCTGGGCGTCGGCTATCTGGCAACCCGGACCACCGATGCCGACAAGGCCACAGAGGCCTGGACCGACCGGATCACGGCGGCCGACAAGGCCCTCCGCGAGCTGACCGAGACGGGCAAGGCCCGCGCCGAGCAGATCAAAACCGAACAGGACAACCTGCGGGCGGCGGCCGAGGCCGAGGCGGCACTCGCGGAAGCGCGGGCCACGGCGGCTCAGGCGCTGGCGGACCGGACCGGGGCTCAGTGGGGTATTGGTGGTGTCGCGCTCCGGGTGGTCGGCCTGGATCAGGCTCGCGAGCTCGGCGAAGCCGCCAAGGTCGCACGGCAGCAGCTGAGCCTGTTGCGCGCGACCATCGGCGACTATGTCGGCGAAGTCGGCGGGGCGGCCCGGTGGACCGGCGGTCTGCGGCGCGAGATCACGTCCCTGGCGGACGTGACCGCCAGTGCGGTCAAGCCGCTCGGCGAATTGCTCACCAAAACGAGAGATCTGCAGGCGCAGAGGACCGCGTTCGGTTCGGGGGGCGAGACCGCCCTGCGTGAGGTACAGGCCGCTCAGCAGGCGCGCGACCTGCTCGCCGATGCCGCCAAGGACAGGACGCAGGGGGCGCAGGCGCAGCTGGCCTATGTGGTCGAGCAGGCGCGCGCGATCGGGATTGCGGGCAAGACGGCCGAGGAGGTCTTGACCAATCTGGCCAAGGCCTCGAAGGATGCAGAGGCCGGCCTCGCCTCGGATCAGCGGCAACGCCAGATCCAGGCTGAGCTTCGGGGCGCGAAAGAGGTCGCAGCGGCCGCAAAAGTGTCGGCGGCTGCCGAACGTGAAGCTGACCTGCGAGCGCGGGCGCGGGTCGAGGCGCTGGGCCAGGTCGACCGGACCGAACAGCAGATCTACGAGACGCTGTTGGCCCAGTCCGACGCTGAACGCGCCGGCGACGAGGCCCGCCGCGGCCGGCAGACGGCCCAGGATCTGGATCTTGCCCGGCAAGAGCTGGCGCTGGCCGGCGCCAGCACCCGCGAGCGCGAGCGGGCCCTGGCCCTGGCCCGCGTCAACGCCGACCTGAAGGCCCGGGATATCTCGCTGACCAGCGACATCGCGCGCGCCGAGCATGAGCGGGCCCTGGCCGCGATCGATGCGGCATCCGCGATCGAGGACGCCGGCGCACTCAAGGCCGGGCAGGACCGGCTCAAGGCCTTGGACGCGGAGATCAAGACCATCGGCCAGGGGGCGGCGGCCCGAGCCGAAGCCGTCGCGGTCGAACAGGTCCAGCAGTCGCTGCGAGAGCGGTCCATCGCCCTGACCAGCCGGCAGGCGGGCGAGGAGATCAAGCTGGCCAAGCAGGCGGCCCAGCGGGCCGCAATCCTGAAGGCGGGCGACGAAGCCGCCGACATGGACGCGCAGGCGGCGGCGGCCGAGCGGATGACGGTCGCGATCACCGCCGGCGGCGATGCAGTTCGGGCGGCCGCCCGGGACGAGTACGCACGGGC